>CAYPUW010000123.1:0-6599 GCA_964413925.1 uncultured Rhodobacter sp.
GAAAATCCTCAATGCCGGGGGTCGGGCGTTGGAGATTGAACAACGGATTTTCCATGAAATCCGCGCTGAAATTATTAATAATTCCGCTAAACTTGGTCAGGCTGCCGCGAGCCTTGCTAATATTGACCTATCATGTGCGCTGGCGGATCTGGCTATTGGCGAGAACTGGTGCCGCCCGGTTTTAACCTCGGATCGCGCCTTTGAGATAACCGACGGGCGCCATCCCGTGGTTGAAAACGCGCTCAAACGTGGGAGCGGCAATCCGTTCGTTGCCAACTCCTGCGATTTGACCCCGGATTCCACCGATGCCGCCTGTATCTGGCTGCTGACCGGCCCAAATATGGCTGGTAAATCAACCTTTTTACGCCAGAACGCATTGATCGCCCTGCTCGCGCAGATCGGCAGTTATGTACCTGCAAAATCCGCCCACATAGGCATCGTGACACAACTGTTTTCGCGGGTTGGGGCCTCTGACGATCTTGCGCGCGGGCGCTCGACATTTATGGTCGAGATGGTCGAGACCGCTGCAATTCTTAATCAGGCGGAAGAGGGAGCGCTGGTCATCCTTGACGAAATCGGGCGCGGCACCGCGACCTATGACGGGCTGTCAATCGCGTGGGCAACACTTGAGCATCTGCACGAAAAAAACCAGTGCCGTACGATGTTTGCCACGCATTATCATGAGCTTACGTCGCTTTCTTCAAGTTTAAGTGGTTTGTGCAATACCACTATTTCCGTGCGCGAATGGGACGGCGAAGTGATCTTTTTACACGAGGTCAAGAAGGGTGCAGCGGATCGGTCTTACGGGGTTCAGGTGGCGCAGCTTGCTGGCCTGCCGAAATCGGTGGTTGCCCGCGCACGCACTGTATTGGAGGCCTTGGAAAAGTCCGACGTCAATGGTGCTGGAAAATCTGGCGCATTGATCGACGATCTGCCGTTATTTTCACTAACGCCGCAGCCTCCCACAAGCACAAGCGCCCCGTCCAAAGTCGAGGAGGCGCTTAAATCGGCGCATCCAGACGACCTTTCGCCGCTGGAGGCGCTAAAACTTGTTTACGAACTTCGCGATTTACTTACGGACAGTAAAGATTGACCGCTCACTCTTTTGGTGTTGACGAAACACCAACCTGCGCCGGGCGCAACAACCGATCACCGATCACAAAGCCTTCTGCCAGCAACTGAATGATGTTTCCAGCCGCAATATCGGGCACCGGAGCCTCAAACATCGCTTGATGAAGTTGCGGGTCAAACTTTTCGCCAACTTCCGGCACCAAACGTTCAATCTTGTGCTTGTTGAAGGCTGACAAAAGCTCGCGCCTAGTCAATTCTATCCCATCTATCAACGCCTTAGAGGCTTCTCTTTGCGTGTCATCAACCGTATCGAGCGCGCGCGTCAGGTTGTCGTAAACCGACAGCAAATCGCGGGCCAAACGCGAGCCGCCATAAATTTCGGCGTCGCGACGATCCCGCTCGCCACGTTTGCGCGAATTTTCAGCCTCGGCCAAAGCCCGCATCAAGCGATCCTTGAGATTGTCGCGCTCGGCGGTCAACTCGTCCCACTCGTTCGCAACATCATCCAGCGCCAGCGGGTCTTTTTCGTCAAACTCCGCCGGATCAAATTTCGGCATCTCTGCTGCATTCGCTATCACGTCTTGTTCCTTTTCTTCAGACATTTTCGCCTCTTGTTCTAAGTTCGACTGGACAACATACGCCCAACCAACTGCGCGGTGTAATCGACAATGGGCACGATCCGTCCGTAATTCAGGCGAGTCGGCCCAATCACCCCCACCGCACCAATAATTTTCCGGTCAGAGTTCATATATGGAGAAACCACCAAAGAGCTACCCGAAAGTGAAAAAAGTTTGTTCTCTGAGCCAATAAAAACACGCACCCCCTCGCCTTCTTCCGTGAGATCAAGAAATTGCGCCAGATCTCGCTTGCGCTCCAAATCGTCAAACAGGGTTTTGATCCGCTCCAAATCCTCGCCGATTGCATCGTTTTCGATCAAATTGGACTGGCCGCGCACGATCAACCGCTCATGCGCGCTGCCTTTATTGTCCCAAACCGCAATGCCGTCTTGAATAAGCTGTTGTGCCAGAACATCAAGTTCCTGCCGGTTATCCTTGATTTCATTGCTAATAGCGGCGCTAAGTTCGGAAAGAGTTCGTCCCTTTACCGTGGCGTTTAGAAAATTTGCGGCCTCTTGCATCGACGATGACGTCTGCCCGGCGGGAGGTGTGAAAATCCGGTTTTCGACCTGCCCGTCCGCAGTTACCAGCACCACCATCGCCCGTTCCGGCGAAAACATGACAAATTCGATGTGTTTTATCGGCGCTTCGGATTTCGGCGCAAGCACCAGCCCGGCCCCTTGCGTCAACCCCGACAAAACCGTACTGGCTTTATCAAGCATCCGTGTCACGTCGTCTTGATCGCCATCCATCGTGCGCTCAATCTGCTGACGCTCCTCTTTAGAAATGTCGCCAACCTCCAGCAGCGAATCAACAAACATCCTCATCCCCTGTTGCGTGGGAATTCGACCGGCAGAGATATGCGGACTGTTGAGCAGCCCCAACATCTCTAGATCCTGCATGACATTACGAATTGTCGCGGCAGAAATGCTCTCGGTCAAGGCGCGCGACAAGGTTCTGGAGCCAACAGGCGCGCCAATATCAATATAGGTTTCGACCAGTGTGCGAAAAACATCACGGCTGCGCGCGCTCATCTCGTCAAGTGGATTTGCTGGGGTGGTCATTAACATTTCGCTCATCATTGCAGCAAATATTTCTAGATAACCAGCGCCCGCGCGTCAATTGCTGATCTGGGGTCTTTACTCTTATCAACAGGTGGGGATATCTGGGTAAAACCAAAATCATAGGATCAGCCATGCGCCCTTCTGGAAGAAAAATTGACCAACTTCGCTCTGTTTCCATCGAAACTGGGGTGACCAAACACGCCGAAGGCTCGTGCCTGATTAAATGTGGCGACACCCATGTTTTATGCACAGCATCGCTCGAGGAACGAGTGCCGCCGTTTTTGCGAAACTCCGGGCTTGGCTGGGTCACCGCTGAATACGGAATGTTGCCGCGCGCGACCACTTCGCGCAATCGACGCGAGGCAGCCGCCGGTAAACAATCTGGAAGAACGCAAGAGATTCAACGTCTTATAGGTCGTTCTTTGCGCGCTGGCATTGACCGTTCTGCCCTGGGAGAACGTCAAATTACCGTCGATTGCGATGTTATTCAGGCCGACGGCGGCACGCGATGCGCCTCGATTACCGGCGGTTGGGTTGCGTTGCGACTGGCGGTTAACAAGTTGCTCAAGGCTGGTGATATCTCAAGCGATCCCTTGAAGGATCACGTTGCGGCAGTCAGTTGTGGTATTTACGGCGGACAGCCGGTTTTGGATCTCGACTACGCTGAGGATAGCGAGGCGGGAACTGACGCCAATTTTGTCATGACCGGAAGCGGTGGATTGATCGAAATTCAGGCCTCGGCTGAAGGTGCTACATTTTCTCGTGATGAGTTCACCCAACTGCTGGATTTGGCCGAAAGCGGCGTTACGGCGCTGGTTGCTGCACAATTGGCAGCGACAAAAGGTTAACATGCGCAAGCTTTCCGAAAAAAGCTTGGTTATTGCGTCGCATAATCAGGGCAAGCTGGTAGAAATTCGCGCGCTGTTAGGGCCGTTCGGCATTAATATCACCTCCGCCGCCGAGCTAGGTTTTGACGAGCCTGACGAGACAGAAGATAATTTTGCCGGAAATGCTCGGATCAAAGCGCATTTTGCCGCTAAAATCAGTGGTTTACCGGCCTTATCCGATGATAGCGGTATCGAAGTTGACGCGCTGAATGGTGCTCCCGGCGTCTATACCGCCAACTGGGCGGAAACCCCAAACGGTCGTGATTTCGCACTGGCAATGACTAAAGTTTGGGATCGTTTAGAGGATGTTAATGCTCCCGAGCCACGAACCGCCCGGTTTGTGTGCACATTATGCCTCGCTTGGCCGGATGGTGATGATTTACTGTTTGAGGGTAAGGTCGAGGGACGTTTGGTCTGGCCTATGCGCGGCTTGAACGGTTTTGGGTTTGACCCGATGTTTGTTCCCGACGACAAATCGGCAACTTTCGGCGAGATGGACCCGGCCGAAAAACACGCCATGAGCCATCGCGCCGTCGCTTTCCAAAAACTCGTTGCCTGCTTTGAAAATGCTTAACGACTGGCGCAATGGCGGGTTTGGCATCTATATTCATTGGCCGTTTTGCGAGTCAAAATGCCCTTATTGCGATTTTAATTCACATGTCGTCACCGATATAGATCAGCGAAGCTGGGCACGCGCGTTTGTTTTGGAGTTAGAGCGATATAGCAAAGAACTCCCGGAACGTGTTGTTAATTCAGTCTTTTTTGGTGGTGGTACTCCCAGCTTAATGTCACCGGAGTTAGTGGAAACCATCCTCGCTTGTATCGCCGAAAACTGGCGACTCGCCAATGATATTGAAATCACACTTGAGGCCAATCCTTCGTCGGTCGAAGCCAAAAAATTCCGCGATTTTCATACTTCGGGCGTTAACCGCGTTTCGCTTGGGGTTCAGTCGCTTAACGACCGTGATCTTCAGCGTCTGGGCCGTCGCCACAACGCACGCGAAGCGCGCGAGGCCATCGAGATTGCCCAAAATACGTTTCTGCGGGTGAGTTTTGATCTGATTTACGCGCGACAAGACCAAACAGTCGACGACTGGCGCGCGGAACTTACCCAAGCGTTGGCGTTTGGGACCGAACACCTTTCACTTTATCAACTTACCATCGAAAACAACACCGCGTTTGGGCGTTTGAATGCGCTGGGGAAATTGCGCGGGCTTCCGCCTGACGATTTGGCGGTCAACCTCTATAATGTGACGCAAGAAATTTGCGCGGCGGATGATCTTCCGGCCTATGAGGTTTCAAATCACGCAAAACCTTGGGCGCAATCGCGCCATAACTTGATCTACTGGCGTGGCGGCGATTATCTTGGCCTTGGCCCCGGCGCTCATGGACGTATTACCGTTGAGAATCAACGCTTTGCAACTAGTTGCTGTAATTATCCTTCGGTTTGGCTTGAACAAGCCCTCGCGGCAAAAACCAAGGAATCTCGGGTGATTTTATCGCAAAATGACCGCGCGATAGAGTATGTGATGATGGGACTGCGGCTGGACGAGGGCCTATCGCTGGATCGGCTTTTGTCCATGTGCCCCAGCGTTCTCGCCTCGAAAAATATCGAGTTTCTTCAGGAGCTCGGCCATCTGGAAGTGACCAAAACTGCGCTGCGGGTCACCCCGTCTGGGCGTATGGTGCTGAATGCGATCACCGCCGCACTTCTTGAACAGCTTTAGGCCTGTGTGTTTGCCGTCAGAATTTGACACAGCTCGTCAAGTTGATCCAGCGAGGTATAGCTCAGGATAACCGAGCCGGTTTGAGTTCCGGTATTGTGCGAAATCGTCACTTTCATGCCAATATTTGCCGCAAGGTCAAGTTCAAGTGCTACTGTATCCGCGTCCTTTTCCTGTTTGATAACATTAGAGGATTCCGGTTTTGGGGCTTTGGGTTTGGCCAGTTTTTCCGCCTGCCTCACCGACAGACCCTTGGCAATGATTTGCCGCGCAAGCTCGATTGGATTTTCTGCGGTCACCAACGCTCGGGCATGTCCGGCCGACAGCTTTCCTTCGCGCAAATAGTCAAGAATTTCGTCGGGCAAAGTCAGCAGTCTTAACAAATTGGCAATATGGCTACGGCTTTTCCCCAGCACTTCCGCCAGCTTTTCCTGCGTGTGCCCGAATTTATCCATCAATTGGCGATACCCTTTGGCTTCTTCGATAGAATTGAGGTCGGCGCGTTGGATATTCTCGATAATTGCGTATTCTATAACCTCGGTATCGTTGAGATCCCGGATTAACACCGGAATTTCATGCAAATTAACCATCTGTGCCGCTCGCCAACGGCGCTCACCAGCGACAATTTGATATTTATCGGCGGATGTCGGATCTTTTCTGACAATTAGCGGCTGGATGATACCTTTTTCGCGGATCGAAGCGGCGAGTTCGTCAAGATTGGCCCTAACAAAGTCGCGTCGAGGCTGCTCCGGGTTCGGCACCAGCTTTTCAATCGGCACCAGACTATCCGGTTGGCGCGACATCACATTTTCCGAGTTCGATTCTTGCGACGCCGGGGCGTTAATATCTGCCATCAGCGCTGATAATCCGCGCCCAAGACCGCGTTTTTCAGGTTTCGATTTTGTCATTATTATCAACCCTTTATGATGCTTTCTTCCGAGTATTCTGTCGCCGCAAAAGCTCGGCTGCAAGTTTTTGATAGGCGATACTACCTTTGCTCGTATGATCGTAGAGCAGAGCGGGCATCGCATAGGACGGCGCCTCGGACAGCCGCACATTTCGCGGGATAATCGTGGTATATACCATATCGCCAAGATTGCCGCGAACGTCCTCTTCAACCTGTTTAGACAGATTGTTGCGCGCGTCATACATCGTCAAAACGACCCCCTCTATGCGAAGCCCGGGATTAAGCGCCTGGCGGACTTCTCTGATTGACAACATCAATTGTGAAAGCCC
>CAYPUW010000124.1:0-6594 GCA_964413925.1 uncultured Rhodobacter sp.
CTTGTGGGAAGACCATTTGGATGTGGGTAAAAACGGTGAAACTTGGCTGGTTATCCGGTTTTTGGCCCCTAATATTGCCAAGGCGGCAGCTAAAATCAGCTATGGCGATGCGATGGTCGATCTGGATTTTCTTTGTAATTCGGTCGGGCTGGGTATCGCCGAGCTAACCGGCGGTGGCGTCGATCAAATCATCGTTAATTTGATGGACAAGCCAATCGCGCGCGGTGAACAAAACCAAGAAGTTACCCAGTTCATGAGCGCGTATCGCGTGGTGAACGGGACCTGTGAATGGGAGTGAGAATATTGCGTATAGGGTGGATTAATCAGTTGGCTGGTGCGACAAATGGTGGCTATCATGTTGAAACATAGAGGTTTTCCGTCGAGGCTGCCCAGTTCAGACTTTCAGTTTACCATTCGACGCGCCAACCCCAAAGGTGTCACACCCTTGCGCCGGCGTGAGCGTTATGCCGACCGTCGCGCCGCTGATCGGCGAGCGGATGCTGGCTTTATGGCGGCGCTTTGGGAAAGTTTCGGCGAAGAATCCTTTGTGCGCGGCAATCTGGACGCTGGCCGTTTAAGCTGGCTTTTCGGTCGCGAGGTGATTGCGGCCGAGGCTGATTTCGACGCAGAAAGCTATGATGCTCTGCTTAAAATTGATTTGGGACGGGCGATGGCCGCATTTCCGGATGTGTTTTCGGGGGAATCGGCATGAATTTGCTCATGAATTCCGGCTTCTGGCAAATTGCCGCCGACGGCCTGTGCTGGCCGAATTTGAGGTTTGGCGCAAGCGTCGTCGCGCGCTATGGTGTTGGTGTAGCGGGAATATACGTTTTTTCCTGCCCAAAGGTTTCCAAATTACTACTTCCCCTCCTATGGGGCCTGATCCCAACAAGATCAGGCCCTTTTTCTTTGTGCGTTGCGGATTGCGCGCCATTCCCCCCCCTGAGGACGCCGCAAACGCTGCTGCGCGCCTCAAACTTGTGAAGGGCGCATAAGAATGTTCAAAAAGATCCTGATTGCCAATCGCGGCGAAATCGCTTGCCGGGTGATCAAATCGGCACAGAAAATGGGCATATCCACGGTCGCGGTCTATTCGGACGCCGACCAAAATGCGCTGCATGTGAAAATGGCGGATGAAGCGGTGCATATTGGCGGTTCGGCAGCTGCCGACAGCTATTTGCGGATGGAGAGGATTATGGATGCGGTTGAGAAAACCGGCGCGCAGGCGGTGCATCCGGGCTATGGGTTTCTCAGTGAAAACCGACTTTTTGCCGAAGCGTTGGAGGCTAAGAGCGTCGCGTTTATCGGCCCACCCGCCGGGGCAATTGCGGCGATGGGCGACAAGATCACGTCAAAGAAGCTGGCGCAGGAGGCCGGTGTCTCGACCGTTCCCGGCTATATGGGGTTGATCGCGGATGCTGAAGAGGCGGTAAAAATCGCCAATAAAGTTGGCTATCCGGTAATGATCAAGGCCAGTGCGGGCGGTGGCGGCAAGGGGATGCGGGTCGCGCATAATGACACGCAGGCGCGCGAAGGTTTTCAGAGCAGCAAGAACGAGGCCGCCAGCGCATTTGGCGATGATCGGATTTTTATCGAGAAATTCATCACCCAACCCCGGCATATCGAAATTCAGGTTTTGGGCGATAAACACGGAAACCTGATCTATTTGAACGAGCGGGAATGCTCGATCCAGCGGCGAAATCAGAAGGTTATCGAAGAGGCGCCAAGCCCGTTTCTTGACGAGGAAACCCGGCGCGCGATGGGCGCGCAATCGGTCGCGCTGGCGGCGGCGGTAGATTATTGCAGTGCGGGAACGGTCGAATTTATCGTCGATGGCGCGCGCAATTTTTACTTTTTAGAGATGAACACCCGCTTGCAGGTCGAGCATCCGGTGACCGAGTTGATCACGGGTGTCGATCTGGTCGAACAGATGATCCGGGTGGCTGCGGGCGAGGTGCTGGACATCGCGCAATCTGACATTGGCATTAACGGTTGGGCGGTGGAAAGTCGCCTTTATGCCGAGGATCCGTACCGCGGGTTTTTGCCCTCTATTGGCCGGCTGACACGCTATCGCCCACCTGCCGAGTATGTGAGCGAAACGGCGGTGGTGCGCAACGATACCGGGGTGTTTGAAGGCGGTGAAATCTCGATGTTTTATGACCCAATGATCGCCAAACTTTGCAGTTGGGGGCCAGATCGGGGACGGGCAATTGAGGTGATGCGCACGGCCCTTGACAGCTTTGAGATCGAAGGGATTGGCCATAATATTCCGTTTCTTTCCGCGGTGATGGACCACGAGAAGTTTATCAGCGGAGACATCAGTACGGCGTTTATCGAAGAGGAGTATCCTGAGGGTTTTCAAGGGGTTGACTTGCCAATCTCTGATCTAAAACAACTGGCGGCTTCGGCGGCAGCGATGTACCGGGTGCAGGAAATTCGCGACGCGAGAATCTCTGGACGCATTGATAATCACGAGCGCGAAGTCGGCACGGAATGGGTGATTTCGCTTGGTGGTCACGAGTTTGCGGTCAGCATCTCTGCGGATCGCGCGGGGGCGGATGTCACCTTTGATGACGGGACCGTACATAGGGTCAGCTCGGATTGGGTGCCGGGGGTCTCGTTGGCGGTGACGGACGTAGATGGAGCTGCGTTGGTGGCGAAGGTTTCGGCCGCTCCGGGGGGGTTTTTGATGCGCCATCGAGGGGCAGATCTTAAGGTTTTGGTCCAGACCCCGCGCCGGTATGAGCTGTCAAAACATATGATCGAGAAAACCCCGCCGGACACCTCGAAATTTCTGTTATGCCCGATGCCGGGACTGGTGGTCGCGCTTGCGGTTTCTGCGGGTGACGAGGTTCAGGAGGGGCAAGCGCTCTGCACGGTCGAAGCGATGAAGATGGAGAATGTTTTGCGGGCCGAAAAGGGTGGCGTGATTGGTAAAATCAACGCCGAAGTGGGGCAATCTCTGGCGGTTGATGACGTGATTATGGAGTTTGAATAAGCTGATGTGCGCGCGACGATCATATGGGCGAGATTTATCTGAAATCTGCGCGAGCGTTAATCAAACGGTGAGGTTCTTGGCCTAATGTGGGAACAAATTTCATATGGCCCGAGGGTTTTTACCCTTCTGACGCGAAAGGTTCTGCGCTTTTTGGAGGTGATCCTTCATATTGGTGCGCATCGCACCGGCACCAGCTCTTTGCAACGAACGCTTCACAAAAACCGGGAAAAATTGACTAAAAATGACATTACTTATTGGGGACCGAAAACCACGCGTGGCGGGGTGTTCACAGGGCTGTTGCAGGTCCGGCCTGCTGAAAGCGAGAGGTTGCGTCGTAATGTGATGCGAAGTCGCGCGCTTATCGGGTTGCGGTTGGAAAAAATGTCGCAAAAAGGGCGTAAAACGCTGTTGGTAAGCGAGGAAAATATCCTAGGATCGATGCGTACGAATTTGCGGACGCGGACACTTTATCCGGGTCTGGAGGAGCGGCTTTCGCGGTTTAGCGAGGTATTTGGCGCGCGTTGCACCCGTGTTGGCATGGCGGTTCGACCTTATGAGGATTATTGGGCCTCGTCCCTGGCATATACGTTGCGCTCTGGGCAAAATTGGTTGGATCGGCGCGCGATCGAGGCTTTGGTGGAGCAGCCGCGAAATTGGCGGGATGTGGTTCAGGATGTGACGCGCGCGTTTCCAAACGCCGAGGTGGTGGTGTGGGAATTTGCGCGTCTGATCGGCCGCCCACAAGATCAGTTTCGTGCGCTTAATGGCTTTGGTCGGTTACGTCTGAGCCCGGATATTAGCCGTCGAAATGCCGCGCCGACACGCAATGATCTGCGTGAAATTTTAAGTGATCGCAACGATATGGACGCGCTGCACGCCCTGCCGGTGGGCGAGGGGAAGTTCATGCCGTTTTCGCCCCCAGAAATAGCAGACTTGCGCGTGCGCTATCGGCAAGACGTGAACTGGTTGCGGCGCGCAAACGATAAGCGCCTGAAATTCATGGGAGAATCGCAGGGTGACGGGCCCAAACAGGGTCTGAACGAAGGATGGAGATACGCATGAGTGGCGAAAAAAACTGGCAAGAACTGGCGAAGAAAGAGCTGCGCGGCAAGCCTTTGGAACAGTTAGATTGGCTAACGCCCGAGGGGATTTCGGTGAAGCCGGTTTATACGGCACAGGACATCAAAGGGCTTGATCATTTGGGAACGATGCCGGGAATTGAGCCGTTTTTGCGCGGGCCGCGCGCCACTATGTATGCGGGGCGACCGTGGACTATACGCCAATATGCGGGGTTTTCGACTGCTAAGGAAAGCAACGAATTTTACCGTCGGGGGCTGGCTGCCGGGCAAATGGGGGTGTCGGTTGCGTTTGATCTGGCCACCCATCGGGGCTATGACAGCGATCATCCTCGGGTGATCGGCGATGTGGGCAAGGCCGGTGTTGCAATTGACAGCGTTGAGGATATGAAAATCCTGTTTGACGGCATCCCGCTGGATAAAATTTCGGTCTCTATGACCATGAACGGCGCGGTAATTCCGGTGCTGGCCTGTTTTATCGTCGCCGGTGAAGAACAAGGCGTGGCGAGGGCCGCGCTTTCGGGGACCATTCAGAACGATATTTTGAAGGAGTTCATGGTTCGCAACACCTATATCTATCCGCCGGAACCCTCGATGCGGATAGTTTCTGACATAATTGAATACACTTCTAATCAAATGACGCGTTTTAATTCGATCTCGATTTCCGGCTATCATATGCAGGAAGCCGGCGCCAATCTGGTGCAGGAACTGGCGTTCACGCTGGCGGACGGGCGCGAATATGTGCGCGCTGCAATTGCCCGGGGTATGGATGTGGACGCGTTTGCTGGGCGCTTGTCGTTTTTCTTTGCCATTGGCATGAATTTTTTCATGGAGGCAGCGAAACTGCGTGCGGCACGCCTGTTGTGGTCGCGAATCATGGCCGAGTTTGCGCCAAAAAAGACCCAAAGCTCTATGTTGCGAACTCATTGCCAGACTTCGGGGGTCTCGTTGCAGGAGCAAGACCCATATAATAACGTAGTTCGCACCGCGTATGAGGCGCTTTCGGCGGTGCTCGGGGGCACGCAAAGTTTGCACACCAACTCGTTTGACGAGGCGATTGCGTTGCCGACCGATGCTTCGGCGCGATTGGCGCGAAATACTCAGCTTATTTTGCAAAACGAGACCGGGGTGACGCGCGTGGTCGACCCGTTGGCTGGCTCTTATTATGTGGAGGCGTTAACCAAGGAATTGGCCGATGCGGCTTGGGAATTGATCGAGGAAGTCGATGAAATGGGCGGCATGACCAAGGCTGTGGCCAGCGGTATGCCGAAGTTGCGTATTGAAGAAGCAGCGGCCAAAAAACAGGCGGCGGTGGATCGCGGGGAAGACGTGGTTGTCGGGGTCAACAAATATAGGTTGAACGTTGAACCAAAAATTGAAGTGCGCGAGATCGACAATGAAGCGGTGCGCGAGGAACAGGTCGAAAGGCTGGCCATGATCCGCGCGACACGGGACGCTGAGGCTTGCGCTCACGCGTTGCAAGCTCTTGAAAACGGGGCGAAATCAGGTGATCAGAATTTGCTCGAGTTGGCAATAGATGCGGCGCGCGCGCGTGCAACCGTGGGGGAGATTTCAGACGCTATGGAAAAAACTTTTGGTCGGCATCGCGCCGAAATCAGGACTTTGGCCGGGGTTTACGGCGCGGCCTATGAGGGTGACGAGGGGTTTGCGCAAATCCAGCGTGACGTGGAAAAATTCGCCGAAAACGAGGGACGTCGCCCGCGAATGTTGGTGGTGAAAATGGGGCAGGACGGGCATGATCGCGGGGCGAAAGTGATCGCGACCGCGTTTGCCGATATCGGTTTTGACGTCGATGTTGGCCCGTTGTTTCAAACCCCCGAGGAGGCCGCGCAGGACGCGATTGACAATGACGTGCATGTGGTCGGAATTTCGTCGCAGGCGGCGGGGCATAAAACGCTGGCTCCGAAACTGGTTGAGGCTTTGGCAGAGGCCGGAGCCAGTGAAATTATCGTGATTTGCGGTGGCGTTATTCCGCAGCAGGATTATGACTATCTCTACCAGCGGGGGGTGAAGGCGATTTTCGGGCCTGGCACTAATATTCCGCTAGCGGCAAAAAGCATTCTTGAGATCATTCAAGGTGCCGAAAAAAAGTAGGTTTAACTGGTGCGGAAATAACGTTTAATGCTAAACTAAATTTCTAATCTGGTTTGAAAGGCACATAAAATGACCGAGCGTTCCTCCAAGAATATGCGTCAGGCGGCGCTGGATTACCATCAGTTTCCGCGCCCCGGCAAGCTGGAAATCCGCGCAACCAAGCCGCTGGCCAATGGGCGGGACTTGTCGCGTGCGTATTCTCCCGGGGTTGCCGAGGCCAGTTTGGAGATTAAGGCCGACCCTGCCAACGCCGCAAAATATACCGCGCGTGGCAATCTTGTCGCGGTGATCAGCAATGGAACCGCGGTTTTGGGGCTGGGAAATATCGGGGCACTTGCCTCCAAGCCGGTGATGGAGGGCAAGGCGGTTTTGTTCAAGAAATTCGCCAATATCGATTGCTTTGAT
>CAYPUW010000125.1:0-6530 GCA_964413925.1 uncultured Rhodobacter sp.
AGATCGAGCTGCGCATCTTGGCGCATATCGCCGATCTCCCTGCCCTCAAACAAGCGTTTGGCGAGGGTCAAGACATTCACGCCATGACCGCCAGCGAGATGTTTGGCGTGCCGATGGATCAAATGACGCCCGACATTCGCAGGCAAGCCAAAGCAATCAATTTCGGGGTGATCTACGGTATTTCCGGCTTTGGTCTGGCGCGCAATCTGCGCATCCCGAGGGCCGAGGCCCAAGGCTTTATCGACCGCTATTTTGAGCGGTTCCCCGGCATCCGAACCTATATGGACGACACGGTCGCCTTCGCCAAGGAACACGGGTTCGTTCAGACCCTGTTTGGCCGTAAAATCCACACGCCAGAGATCAACGCGCGCGGCCCACATGCGGGGTTTTCAAAACGCGCGGCCATCAATGCGCCCATCCAAGGCACCGCCGCCGATGTCATTCGCCGCGCCATGATTCGCATGCCCGACGCCATCGCCCACTTGCCCGCGCGGATGCTGTTGCAGGTTCATGACGAACTGATTTTCGAGGTGCCAGAAGCCTCGCTCGACGCCACAATCGCGGTGGTGCGCGAGGTGATGGAGGGGGCGTCAATGCCTGCCGTCAAGCTTGACGTGCCGCTGCTGGTTGATGCGGGTTATGGCAAGAACTGGGCCGAGGCCCATTGATATGCGCGTTGATGTCTGAGCTTGGCTAAAGCCCCAGCACGTCCATCATATCGTATTCGCCGGGGGGTTTGCCCTGCCCCCAAAGGGCCGCTTTCAAAGCGCCTCTGGCAAAAATGCTGCGATCTGTTGCCAGATGGCGCAGGACCAAACGCTCGCCATCGGCGGCAAACACCACGTCATGCTCGCCCACCACATCGCCGCCGCGCACAGAGGCAAAGCCGATATCGCCACGAGCGCGCGCGCCGGTAATCCCGTCGCGCCCACGCTCGGACACATCTTTTAGCTCAACCCCGCGCCCCTGGGCTGCCGCTTCGCCCAGCATCAGCGCGGTGCCGGAGGGGGCGTCGACCTTGTCGCGGTGATGGGCCTCGATCACCTCGATGTCGAAATCCTCGTCCAAAGCGGCGGCGACCTTTTTGGTCAAAAGTGTCAACAGATTGACCCCAAGGCTCATGTTGCCTGCACGAACAATCACCGCATGACGGGCGGCGGCGGAAAGCTTCTGGCCGTCCTCTTCGCTTAAGCCTGTGGTGCCGATCACATGAACCAGCCGTGCCTGAGCGGCGATTTTCGCGTATTGGATCGTTGCCTTGGGCGAGGTGAAATCAACCACGGCCTGCACGCGTGCAAACAGCTCAAGCGGATCATCGTCAACTTTAATCCCCATCTCTGAGCCGCCCATCGCAAGGCCCAGATCCCGACCGATCCAGTCATGTCCGGCCCTCTCAAGCACCCCGCCAAGGATGGCGTGATCGCTGGCGTTCACCGCATTGATCAGCATCCGACCCATGCGGCCAGACGCGCCCATGATTGCAATCGTTGGCAATTTGCTCATTTTATGCTCCGCAGGCAGCCCGTTTGGCTCTCTTTCGTTTGCCAGAGCGCGCATCCGGTTGCAACAGCCCAGTTTCTTGGCTAAATCGGCTCAAAGAGGACAGATCAGATGAGCAAACGACAGTTTAACGAAAATTCCGGCCCCACGCAGCGTCAGTTGCGCGTGGGAGAGCTGATCCGCCGCACCCTCGCCGATGTGCTGTTGCGCGGCGATCTTTATGACGCGGACATTGCCCATATGTCGATCACGGTGGGCGAGGTGCGCACCAGCCCCGATCTCAAGGTTGCAACCGTGCATGTGATGCCGCTCGGCGGGCAAAATACCGATGTGGCGATCGAGGCGCTCAACCGCAACAAGGCCGAGCTTCGTCGGCATCTCAACAAAAACATAAAGCTGAAATTCTCGCCGGAATTGCGGTTTGTGCCCGACACCACGTTTGATCAGATGGACGAAACCCGCCGCCTGCTCGATCAAGATAACGTGCGCCGCGATCTGGACACGGACCCAAGCGATGACTGACCAATTTGACTGGGATACCGGCACGTTACGGGAGAGGCCCGGACCGGGGCGCGTGCTTTTCACCACCCACCGCTACCCGATTTTCTACCTTCAGATCACCAAATGCGGCTGCACATATGTGCGAAATCTGCTCTATTATCTGGACCATGACGCGCTGCACCCCGATGCGAGCCGTATTCATGCCCATGATGAGGATTTCGTGAAGGCCGACCTGATCTCTCGTGAGGTTATCAAGGGCGCGCCCGGTCTGTTTGCAGTGATCCGCGATCCGGTTGACAGGTTTTTATCGCTTTATTTTGACAAGATTGCCAATCGCCAAAACCAGTTTGACGCAGGCATGCGGCGGCGGGTTGTCAATGCGGCTGGGCTTGATCTGACGCGGGACGATCTGGCGACCCATCGCGAAAACTGCCTGAAGACCCTCGCATGGTTTAGCCGCAACCTTGATACCGACACGGCAGGAAAACCCAACCCGCACTGGCAGCGGCAATCGGTGCGCCTGTCGCGTATCGAGGGGCTTAATGCGCGGCTGTTGACGCTCGATGGCTTGTCCGCACAACTGATGCAAATCCTCGGGCCGCTAGTGCCGGATTTTGGGCGCAAAGCGGCGGCGGTCACCACGCGAAACACCTCGAAAAAGCGTTTCACCAAGGCCGAGATCATGACGTCGGAAATAGCCGAAACCGTGCGCGCGCTCTATGAAAAAGACGCCGCACTTTATGAAAAGATCAGCGCCGAATGGGCCGCAACCCCGATAAAGGAGGGCTGAACCCGTGGGAAGAAGCCGCAAAAAAGGCCGCGATATTTCAGGCTGGTTGATCCTTGACAAACCGCAAGGCCTGACCTCCAGCGCCGTTGTAAACAAGGCGCGTTGGGCGTTTGACGCCAAAAAAGCCGGTCACGCAGGCACGCTCGACCCCGAGGCAACCGGCGTTCTGGCCATCGCGTTTGGCGAGGCGACCAAGACCGTTCCTTACATCACCGACGCGCTCAAGGCGTATCGTTTCACCATGCGTTTGGGTCAGGCCACCAACACCGACGACACCGAGGGCGAAGTTATCGCCAGCTCCGATCTACGCCCTGAAGATGATGAAATTACCGACGCGCTTGGCGCGTATCTTGGCGACATCATGCAAGTGCCGCCCAAATTTTCTGCCGTCAAAATCGACGGCCAGCGCGCTTATAAACTGGCCCGCGATGGCGACGATGTAGAGCTGACCGCACGGCCATTATGGATGGAGAGCCTGACCTTCGTTGAGCGGCCCGACCCCGATCACGTGACCCTTGAAATGGTCTGCGGCAAGGGCGGATATGTACGCGCAATTGCCCGAGATCTGGGCGAGGACCTCGGTTGTTTTGGCCATGTATCCGCGCTGCGGCGCGTCTGGTCAGGGCCGTTTGACGTCGAGGACGGGCTGTCGGTTGACACCCTTGACGAGTTGGCGAAATCCTCGGAGTTGGACCAGTATCTGCTGCCTTTGGAGACCGGCCTTGCCGATTTGACGGAGCTGCGATGTAGTATTGAATCCGCCGCCAGACTTCGCAACGGAAACCCGGCTATGGTACTGAATTCAAACGTTGAATACGGAGATACGGCCTGGGCCTCTTGCGACGGGCAAGCGGTTGCAGTCGGCATTTATCGCAGCGGTGAGCTTCACCCTAGCCGGGTGTTTGCCAAGCCGTCATGATCAACCGCGAACACCTCAAAGGCGATGCCCAAAGCGTAGCAATTTATTCCGATTGCGAGAATTTTAGGTATTCGTTAACCCGAATCTGGCAGGCTGGGGGCAATACAGCCCTGTTTGTCATGCTCAACCCCTCAACCGCCACCGAGGTTGAAAATGATCCGACGGTTGAACGTTGCGAACGCCGCGCCCGCGCCCTCGGGTTCGGAGGGTTTCGCGTGTGCAACATTTTCGCGTGGCGTGCCACCGATCCACGCAATATGCGCGCACAATCCGACCCGGTTGGGCCGGGAAACGATGCGGCTATTGACGAGGCCAGCCAATGGGCGGATCGGGTGATTTGCGCGTGGGGAACCCACGGGGCGCATCTTGAGCGCGGCGCAAAAGTCGAGGCACTGCTGCGCGCGCGCGAAGTGGATTTATGGCATTTGGGCCTGACCAAAGACGGCCACCCCAAGCATCCGCTTTATATCGCTTATTCGGTGCAGCCAACACGCTGGCCGAAGACCGACTGACCCGGGCTAGACTGGCCGCAAAACCACGCTTGAGATATCAGTGACGACCGGTCCGCTCCGGGCGAGTCCCCCAGACCAAAACAGCACGTCAACCTATCACCTAGGTTGCCAGACGCGCGTCGCTAAACCATTGCAATCATGCCATAATCGCCGAAGTTTTACTCGTTATTGGTATCAATACCGCCCTCAGATGTCTACTGTTTCCATTTGACCGCAAATCGTTAAACTCCGAGGGGCATATTGCCCGCAAGCTCGGCAGAAATATAAAGGCGCAGATAATGGATTCAGATCAAAAAAGCCAATTTGAAACGGCGTTGATCTCTGAGATTACCAGCCTCAAGACCGAAATTCGGGCGGTAACCCAGCGTTTGAACATGCCGGTTTTTCGTGTCCTACGCCTGCAATTCCTACGCGGTATGGCCTTTGGGCTTGGCAGTTTTCTCGGGGCGACTCTGGTGGTTTCGGTGCTAATCTACACCCTCGCATCGATAAATTTTATCCCGATCATCGGCGACTGGGCCTCGCAGATCGCGGCGCAAATCCAGCAAAAGTGACCTAAATTAGGATCAGGAAATCCAGCAATTTAGCCGGCAACAGCTTTGGCTGCCAGATTGGCTTCAAGCGAAAACCCCGCAGGAATGTTGTCGCGCCCGTCAAGAATCAGATCGGCCATGACCTCACCCGCCCGGACGCTGATGCCAAAGCCGATTTTGAAGCCGCCATTGGCGATAAATACTCGCTCACGAGTCGGGTGGCGATCAAGTATAGGCGCGCGGCGGCGCGCGCGCGGCCTGACCCCGGCCCACCGCGCGACAACCGGTGCGTCTTTGATTGATGGACATATTTCGCGGGCTTTGGCCAACAAATCCTCAAGGTCTTGGTCCGTGCTTATCGGATCTTGCCAGTCGATTTCCGTGGTCGAGCCGACCGCCACACGACCGCTCTGATGAGCTATAAAGTGGATGCCGTCAGCAAAAATCTGCGGCCATTCACCAGCGTCAAACTCCAGCAACGCGCCCTGCCCTTTCACGCCCTTGCCGATAGGGGCGCCGAGTTCTGACGTCAGTTCCTCCAACCCTTCATATCCGGTAGCCAAAACTGTTATATCCGCGCCGCACCCCTGATCGGTGCCGACCAAAACCTCGCCACCGATGGCCTGAAACGCCTGAGCCAAGCTTTGGCATGCCGCGCGCGGATCAATCCGGGCTGACAGGGTATCAAAACTGAAATATCCGGTGGGGCTGACAGGTTCCCATCCGGGATGAAGCCCACCGGAAACCACCGTCCAGTCGGCGGTTCCGTGCCAAAAATCAACGGCTGTTTTGCAACGTAAATGGGCCAGTTCCACCGCGCGCGCGTCTGGCAAAGACACCAGTCGGCCAGTGCGGTCATAGCCCGATGAGACCCCGCTGAGCGCGTCGATCTCGGCCCAAAAAGCGCTACTTGCGGCCAGGCTTTCAAACTGAAATTGCTTTTTGTCGTTCCAATTATCCGGCGTGTGCGGCGCAAGCGCGCCAAGCAACCCGCCGCTGGCCCCGGCCCCGATCTCTCGCTTTTCGATCAGACGCACGGACGCGCCACGTTTTTGGCAGGCATAGGCCACGCTCAGCCCGAAAATCCCACCACCAAAGACCTCGATTTCCGCCATTGCCAATCCTCACGGCCTGACCCATGGTCACGCATTCTATTCGCGTTCAAGCTTAGGGCAATCCATGCAAAACGACCAGCAGGAAAAGGCCCAAATCGACTGGGGCCAAGATGGCTTGCCGCTGTCAAAACGGTTTGGCGAGGGGTATTTTTCCGACGCCAGCGGCTTGGCCGAGGCCGAGCATGTTTACTTTGCGGGCAACGAATTACCACCGCGGTTCAAGCCGGGATTTCAGGTGGCCGAGCTTGGTTTTGGCACGGGTCTCAACATGCTGGTAACATGGCGGGCATGGCGCGAAAGCGGGCAGAAAACCCAGCTTGGCTTCACCAGTTTCGAGGCTTTTGCGATGACGACCGAGGATATGGAGCGCGCACTCGCCCCGTTCACACCACTCGCCCCTTTAGCGCGCGAATTTTTGGCGGCATGGCGACCGGGGGCGCAAAACCTCCAGCTTGACGGCCTTGATCTGAGCGTGATTTGGGGCGACGCGCGGGCAACTTTGCCCCTAATCGACGGTCAGTTTGACGCGTGGTTTCTGGACGGGTTTTCGCCCGCAAAAAACCCCGAACTCTGGGAGAGCGATCTGCTGGCAGAGGTCGCCAATCACACCCGCTCCGGCGGCACATTCGCCACATATACCGCAGCAGGACACGTGCGCCG
>CAYPUW010000126.1:0-6518 GCA_964413925.1 uncultured Rhodobacter sp.
GCATGTTTTCAACCCAGTTGAGGCTGTCAAACACCCGAAACACATCAACGCCGGTCTCGGCAGCTTGACGGACGAAAAACTGCACCACGTTATCGGGATAATTGGTGTAACCAACCCCGTTGCTGGCGCGCAAAAGCATCTGCGTCATGATGTTGGGCATGGCGGCGCGCAGGTCACGCAGGCGCTGCCACGGACATTCCTGCAAGAACCTGTAGGCCACATCAAACGTCGCCCCACCCCAGCATTCAACGCTGAAAAGCTGCGACAGATTATGGGCATAAACCGGCGCCACCTCGACCATATCATAAGAGCGCATTCTCGTGGCCAACAGCGACTGGTGACCGTCGCGCATGGAGGTATCGGTGATCAGCACCTCGGTTTGCGCCGCCATCCAGTCGGCAACCGCCTGCGCGCCTTGTTCACGCAGCAAATCACCTGTGCCATGGGCCGGAGTGTCGCGATTCAACGCCGGAGCAATTGGCGCGCGAGCTGTCGCGTCAGGCTTGGCGCGGCCCTCTGTCTCTGGATGACCGTTGACGGAAATATCGGCGATATAGGTCAGGATTTTGGTCGCACGATCACGCCGCTTGCGAAAGTTAAACAGCTCGGGGGTTTTGTCGATAAAGGTGGTGGAATATTCATTGCTGAGGAAAACCGGATGTTTCAACAGGTTCTCGACAAAGGCGATATTGGTCGAAACCCCGCGAATTCGAAACTCGCGCAAGGCCCGATCCATACGCGCAATCGCCTCACCGGGGGTCGGTGCCCATGCGGTGACTTTTTCCAGCAAGCTGTCGTAATAACGCGTGATCACCGCGCCGGAATAGGCAGTGCCGCCATCAAGCCTGATCCCCATGCCGGTCGCGCTGCGATACGCGGTGATGCGACCATAATCAGGGATAAAGTTGTTTTGCGGGTCCTCCGTGGTCACCCGACATTGCAGCGCGTGACCATGCAGGCGTACGTCCTGCTGGCTGGCCGCGCCGGTCGCCGCCGCCAAGGTCGCCCCCTCAGCGATAAGGATTTGGGCGCGCACGATGTCAATTCCGGTGACCTCCTCGGTCACGGTATGCTCGACCTGAACGCGCGGGTTTACTTCGATGAAGTAAAATGCGCTCGTGTCCATATCCATCAAAAATTCAACGGTTCCGGCGTTTTCATAACCCACATGGGCGCAGATTTTGCGGCCCAGCGCGCAGATCTCGACGCGTTGCTCGTCACTTAGATAGGGCGCAGGCGCGCGCTCCACCACCTTTTGATTGCGGCGCTGGACCGAGCAGTCACGCTCAAACAGATGATAAATTTCACCATGGGAATCGCCAAGAATTTGCACCTCTACATGGCGCGCGCGGGTGACCAGACGTTCAAGATAGCCCTCGCCATTGCCAAATGCCGCCTCAGCCTCGCGACGGCCTTCCAGCACCTTTTCGCCAACCTCGCTTGCGCTGAAAATAGGCCGCATCCCGCGCCCACCGCCCCCCCAACTGGCCTTGAGCATCAGGGGATAGCCGAGCGCGTCTGCTTGGCGTTGCACCTCGTCCATGTCCTCGCCCAAAACCTCGGTCGCAGGCACCACGGGAGCGCCTGCCGCCATCGCCACCCGGCGCGCGCTGGCCTTGTCGCCAAGGGCGCGCATGGTTTCGGCTTTGGGACCGATAAAGGTAATATTGGCGGCCACGCAGGCATCAACGAAATCGGGGTTCTCGCTGAGCAGGCCATAACCGGGGTGGATCGCGTCGGCCCCGGCCATTTTGGCCACGCGAATGATCTCGTCTATTGCCAGATAGGCGGCGACCGGACCAAGACCCGCGCCCACGAGATATGCCTCGTCAGCCTTGAAACGATGCAGGCCAAGCTTGTCCTCTTCGGCGTAAACCGCGACGGTTTTCTTACCCATTTCATTGGCGGCGCGCATGATACGAATGGCGATTTCGCCCCGGTTCGCGATCAGGATTTTGTTGAAGTCAGACAAGCAGCGGTCCCCCAGATGTCAGGCCCGATTTTCAGGCTTTTCAGACCAGTGACAGGCGCTCGTGGTCTGCTCTTGCGCAGGTATAGAGGCGCGCGCGTGGGCGGCAAGGCTAAACCGCAGGATTTTTTGAAATATGCAACCAATGGCCGCAGTCGCTAACCTCGGCGGCGCAATCAGGTGGTCTCAAACCCTGCGCGATGCGTCCAGTATCTCGGCCAGCACGCTGACGGCCAGCATGCGGGCATCGCGCGCTGACGGGATCAAACCGATGGGACCGCGCAAGCGCTCAAGCCCGGTGGCCCCGATGTCGCGCAAAGCTTCAAGCCGCAAATCACGCGCGCGCTGGCTGCCTTGGGCGCCGATGTAAAACGCCTCGGTGGCGAGGGCGTTTTTAAGGATTGGCGGCTCCCATTCGTGATCGTGAAAGAATAAGATCACCGCCGACCATTTGTCGGGAGCGATGTCATGGGGAAAGATCGCGCTGCTCAAATGCCGCGTCTCGCAACCCGCTTGCGCGCCAAACTCCAGCGTCTCGCGGTCGGGCGACAACAGCAGGTTGGGAAAACCCGAGGCCTGAACTAGGCTTGAAAACGTGCTGGCCTCTGGCCCTTTGCCAAAAACATAAAAGCTGGTTTCTGGCTGGATATGGATCAAAAAGGCCGTGCCGGAGGGGCCGGTTTGCCCTGCTTTCACTGTCTGCACCTCGCCTGAAACCAGATCAACGGACAGGGTTGAAGGCTGGCGCGCCAAGCGGTGATCATCGATTTCGCGCAAGGTTTCGATGCCGGGATCGGGCAAGATCAGTATCTCCAACCCGCCACCGCAAGGGAGTTGAATGTCGATAAAGGGTGAGCCGCGCCCGTAAACAAGCCGCGCGCTCTCGCCGGTTTTGAGGGCCTTTTTGGCGTGCAAAACCAGATCGGATTCAATGCAGCCCGAGGACAGGGTTCCAACCCGGCTCCCGTCCTCAAATATCGCCATCATCGCGCCAAGCGGGCGATAAGACGGGCCATCAACGCCGATGATCACCGCCAATGCACCGCGTAATTTAGCCCGCACGAGGGCGGAAATTGGGTCTTTTATCGGGCTTGGCTGGTTTTTTTGAAGAGACATCATGCACACGCGTTGTTTGCAACCGAGCATAGATCGCGCGAGGTTGTTCGGCAAGATCGGTTGATTGCATGGACAGGCGCGAAACCCTCGGTATAAATGACCCTGAACGACCCTTTCGCGAAAGCCCCTGATGCAGCAATTGCCCACCAGTATTGACGAAACACAAAGCTTGCTGACCGCGCAGGATTACATCTGTGGCCGCGATCTGGCCACGGTCGGATTTCTGGCGCTCACTTTGGGCAAGCCTCTGTTTTTGGAAGGCGAGGCCGGGGTTGGCAAAACCGAAATCGCCAAGGCGCTCGCAAGCGCTTTGGGACGCCGCCTGATCCGCTTGCAATGTTACGAGGGGCTTGATGCCGCCTCGGCCATTTATGAGTGGAACTTTACCGCGCAAATGATCGCCATCCGCACGGCAGAGGCCACGGGCGGGGCGAAGCGTGCGGACCTGCAAAGGGAGTTGTTCAGCGACGAATTCCTGATCCGCCGCCCACTTTTAGAAGCGATGGAGCCACATCCCGAAGGCCCGCCGGTCCTGCTCATCGACGAGGTGGACCGCACCGACGAGCCGTTTGAGGCGTTTTTGCTAGAGGCGCTGTCGGATTTTCAGGTCACCATCCCCGAGCTTGGCACCATCAAGGCCGAGACCCCACCGATCGTGATCCTCACCTCCAACCGCACCCGCGAAGTGCATGACGCGCTGAAACGCCGCTGCCTTTATCACTGGGTCGATTACCCCTCGTTTGAGCGCGAGGTTGCGATCCTGCGCGCGCGGGTTCCCGACTGCACCAAAGCGCTCACCAACGAGGTGGTGGCCTTCGTTCAGGCCCTGCGCGGCGAGGATTTGTTCAAGAACCCCGGCGTGGCCGAAACCATCGACTGGGCACAAAGCCTGATCGCGCTGGATGCGGTGGCGTTGTCGCCGGAAATGATTACCGACACCTTGGGGGCGGTGCTGAAATATCAAGACGATATCGCCAAGATTGCCGGATCAGAGGCGGCGCGAATATTGGCCGACGCGCGCGATAATCTGGCCGACACCCAAGCGGCTATTTGAGCGGTGCGCGCGCCGGATGAGACCCAGATCACGGGCCGGTTGGTCGAAAACATCACCTATTTCACCCGCGCCTTGCGAAAAGCCGGCGTTCGGGTGGGAACGGCGCAGGTCGCAACTGCGATTCGCGCGGTCAACGCCGCCGGTTTCACCAGCAAGCACGACTTTTATTACACGCTGCGCGCCTGCCTGATCACCCGCCCCGAACAGTTGGAAACCTTTCATCAGGTGTTCGGATTGTTCTGGCGCGACCCCGAATTTCTGGAGCGGATGATCCGCATGATGTCGCCGCTATTGCAGGCGCTGGAATCGGCCCCGCCCCCGCCAAAACCGGCCGAACGGCGGGCCATGGACGCGCTGACTGATCCGAGCGAGAACGCGCGCGCAGCGCCGGAACGGGAAGTTCTGGAACTCGACGCGCAGCTCAGCAGCTCTGCCACTGAAGTGTTTCGCAAGCAGGATTTTGAGCAGATGAGTGCGGCCGAGTTGGCCGAGGCCGCGCGCGCGATCCACAGCCTCGATCTGGGGATCGCACCGATCAAAACCCGGCGTTTTGCCCCCACCTCCTCCGCAGGCAGACCGGATATTCGCGCGATCCTGCGCCGTAGTCTGCGCAAAGGCGGCGAGATCGAACGTTTGGCGCGAAAAGCCCCGCGCACCCGCCTCCCCGATCTGGTGGTTTTATGCGATATTTCCGGCTCGATGTCGGTCTATTCGCGCATGATGATGCATTTTATCCACACGTTGATGTGGTCGCCAAACTCCCGTTGGCGCCATATCAGCAGCTTTACCTTTGGCACCGAGCTTACAAATATCTCGCGCGCGCTTGGGGCAAAAGACGTGGATCAGGCGCTGAATTCCGTCGGCGAGGACGCCTCGGATTGGCAAGGTGGCACACGCATCGGCGCCTCGCTTGCGAGGTTTAACAAGGACTGGTCCCGGCGGACTCTCGGCCACGCAGCAACGGTGCTGTTGATCACAGACGGCCTTGAACGCGGCGACCTCGCACAGCTCGACACGGAAATAGAACGCCTGTCTCTGTCGAGCAAACACCTGATCTGGCTCAACCCATTGCTAAGATTTGATGCATTTTCCCCCAAGGCTGCGGGGGTGCGCACAATTTTGCCATATGTGACCAGTTTCCACGCATGCCACTCGTTGGACAGCTTAACCGATCTAAGCTTTATCTTAAGTAAATCGCACCAAAAACAAAGGCTTATGGCCGAAGCTTAGGGTTTTAACTTGCGGCCTTCAGTCCACTTTTACTAAAGAGTGCCAAGTCGGCCGCGCGACCTATATCCATAGATGTGGCGGTGTCGCTGGCCCAAAAATCAAGGTTTCCGCAAAAAATACCAGCCTTCAAGAAAATATTAACACTATCGGATCAATATTTTCGAGAATCCTTTGGCCCCCGCCTCAGGAAAACCCGTAACGCCCCGACTATCAGGAGGTTTGGCTTGGTGAAAAATAGAACTCAAATTCGTTGGCCGGACTTTGTCTTCAGGAGAGGGCAACAATGGATGAAGTAATAGATAGTCAGGTTGTTAATCTGGCCCATTCTCTGGACCTGATCGAGGCCGCTGAATTGAAGGCAGAACTTGATGGCATTGGTCAGGTTCCCGTCAAAATCAACGCGTCAGCCACCAGATTTGTGGGAACACATTGCGCCCAAATCCTAATCTCGGCAGCAGCAAGCTGGGAGGTATCAAGAACACCTTTTGAGGTGGTCGAACCCTCTGACGAATTCAGTCAGGGTCTCAATCAGCTTGGTATTGGTCAATTGGGGAATTTTATCCCGGAAGGTAAATCATGAAAAAGAAAATACTGGCCGTGGACGACTCCCGGACTATGAGGGATATGCTCTATTATGCGCTGAGCGACGCTGGCTTTTCGGTCGAGGTTGCCGATGACGGCCAAGACGGGCTTGAAAAGCTACATGACGTCCAGCCAAACGTGATCATCACTGACATCAACATGCCAAGACTTGATGGTTTCGGTTTCATAGAACAGGTTCGCCGGGATGCAGTTCACCGCACTGTCCCAATTCTGGTCCTGACCACGGAGAGCGCTGCCTCCTTAAAAGAACGCGCACGCTCAGCTGGGGCAACCGGATGGATCGTAAAACCATTTGATCAGACCAAGCTTATTTCGGCAATCGAACGCGTCGTCGCATAGGGTTCCTATTTATGAACAATCGTGATGGCATACGCGACACTTTCTTTCAAGAATGCGAAGAGCTGCTTGAATCCCTGCAGGAAGGCCTGACGGAAATAGATGAGGACACCGCCGACGACGAGACCATCAATAGCATTTTTCGTGCAGTTCATTCGATAAAAGGCGGTGCCGGTGCATTTGGGTTTGACAATCTCGTCAACTTTGCCC
>CAYPUW010000127.1:0-6501 GCA_964413925.1 uncultured Rhodobacter sp.
GTTTTTCTTTGTTATATTTCAGGCCATTATCGGGACAAGTTAAACCAAGAAACTCGATTTGTGGCGCGGTTTGATCAACGAATTTCTGCCGCAGCTCATCATTGCCATTGATCTTGATCCGCCACGCCATTGAGCGTGTGGAATGGGTCGATTCCTTATCAGGTGGCCCGAACATCATCAGCGAAGGAAACCACATGCGGTCAAGTGCATCCTGCGCCATCCGCTTTTGCGCGTCATTGCCATCTGCCATCTTCATCATGATGGCAAAACCCTGCCGTTGATGGAAACTCTCCTCCTTGCAAATCCGCACCATCGCGCGCGCGTATGGCCCGTAAGAGGTGCGTTGCAGCGGCACTTGATTCATGATCGCCGCCCCGTCAACCAGCCAGCCAACCGCGCCAATGTCGGCCCAAGTGAGGGTCGGATAGTTGAAGATCGACGAATATTTCATCCGGCCCTGATGCAACATTTCAGTGAGCTGATCGCGGCTGACCCCCAAAGTTTCGGCAGCGGCATAAAGGTAAAGCCCGTGCCCCGCCTCGTCCTGAACCTTGGCCAGCAAAATCGCCTTTCGCTCCAATGTTGGCGCGCGGGTAATCCAGTTACCTTCGGGCAGTTGGCCGACGATTTCACTATGTGCATGTTGGCCGATTTGCCGGATCAAGGTGGCGCGGTAAGCGTCGGGCATCCAGTCTTTCGGCTCGATCTTTTCGCCCGCATCAATGCGCGCCTGAAAAGCCTGCTCCTGCTCGGTCATGTCCTTGCGGGCTTTCACACCACCGTCATTTTGATCAAGCACTTGCGCGTACATTGTCGCCTCCGAAATAGCCGCCAATAATTAGCCGACCGCTTGGTCAGGGATACGCGAAAACCTAACAGCAGACAAGTAAAATGTTACAATAAATATGAAATTACACATATTCGGTAATGTAACTCAGCCCTAATAAACACGGCCAAAGACACCTCATCCACCCGCCATAAGTGGCATCAAAACCACCTCGCTGTCGGGGAGAACCGGGGTGAACCAGCTCTCTTTATAGATCACGCCATCAATGGCTAAGGACACGCCCTGCGCGAGTTGCTCCCGCAAGCCGGGATAGTTTTTGTCAAGTGCATCAATCACTTGCTTGAAATTCTTGGCCTCAACATCGACCTCGGCCTGCCCATCAGTGGCGCTTTGCAGCGACCCCCAGATCAGGACTTTGACCATCAGACGCCCTGTGCCGCCTTGATCGCTTTCAGCACTTTTGGTGGAGACATCGGCAGCTCAAACATACGCGTTCCAATCGCCCGCGCCATCGCATTGGAGACCGCCGCCAAGGGGGGAACGATCGGCGTTTCCCCGACGCCGCGCACCCCGTAAGGGTGACCGGGATTGGGAATTTCCAAAATCACCGTGTCGATTTTGGGCAGATCCGAGGCCACCGGCACGCGGTAATCCAGAAAACCAGCGTTCTGCAAACGTCCGTCTGCGCCGTAAATATACTCCTCATTCAGCGCCCAGCCGATGCCTTGCGCAGCACCTCCCTGCATTTGTCCCTCGACATAATCCGGGTGGACCGCCTTGCCCGCATCCTGAAATACGGTGTAGCGTAAAACCTTGGTAAAGCCGGTCTCGGGATCAACTTCGATGTCGCACAGATGCACGCCGAAACTGACACCCGCGCCATCGGCATTAACCTCGAAATGCCCGGCAATTGGCCCGCCGGTATTGGCGGATTTGGCGGCAATTTCGGCCAAAGACATCGGCTCGTAATCGCCGGCATTTGGCCCGGCCGGTTTGGCGTATCCGTCCTCCCAAACCACCGCATCCTCGTCGATATCCCAGAGCTTGGCACAGCGTTTGCACATTTCGCGAATCGCTGCGCGCGCCGCCTTGATCGTCGCCAGTCCGACCGCAAACGTCACCCGACTGCCATCGGTCACGTCATTATGACCAAGCGAGTTGGTGTCGGCCACAATGGTGCGCACCTTATCATAAGCAATGCCCAACTCCTCGGCAGCCATCATGCTGATCGAGGCGCGCGAGCCGCCAATATCGGGATTTCCCTCGGTTACCCCCACAGTTCCGTCGAAATTAATGTTAAGAGAGACACTGGTATTGCCACCGAAATTGAACCAAAACCCGCAACTCAGCCCGCGCCCCTGATTGGGTCCAAGCGGGGCAGAATAATGGGGATGCGCCTGTGCTGCCTTCAAAGTGGCCACCAGACCAATGTCATCAAAAGTCGGACCGTAAGACGATTTTGTGCCTTTCTTTGCGGCATTTAGAAGGCGAACTTCAAGTGGATCAAGGCCGAGTTCTTGACACAGCTCGTCCACCACCGACTCCACCGCATAGATCGCCATTGGCGCGCCCGGCGCACGATATGCCGCCTGTTTTGGGCGGTTGGTCAAAACGTTAATTCCGACCGTGCGCACGGCGTCCAGATCATAGGCGGCAAATGCACTTTGTGCGCCGAGATAACAGGTAATGTTGGGAAATGCCCCACCTTGATAGCGCAAATATGCGTCTCCGGCGGTGATCCGACCGTCCTTGGTCATGCCGATTTTCACGTCCGTCACTGACGAAACCGTCGGCCCGGAGGCCTTAAAAACCTCTTCGCGGCTCATGACGATCTTCACCGGCCGACCGGATTTCTGCGACAGTTTCAACGCGATCGGCTCGATAAATACCGTGGTTTTGCCGCCAAAACCACCGCCGATTTCGCTGGCGGTAACCCGAAGCTGGCTCTCCGGCATGGCCATGATTTGGGCGCATAACGTCCGCACATAATACTGCCCCTGCGTACAACACCACAGATCGCCCTTACCGTCAGCCCCCATCGAGGCAAGGCAGGCATGAGGCTCGATATAACCCTGATGGGTCGCCGCCGTGCGGAATTTGCGCTCAATCACCAGATCGGCACGCTCAAATCCGGCGTCAACATCGCCGTGGCCGAACTGATAATAATTGCTAGCATTATCCGACATATCAGCCGGTATCTTCTTGTTTCTAAAGCCTTCCTGAACGATTGGCGCGTCCAGCGCAAGCGCGTCCTCAACCTCGGTCACATGGGGTAGAACCTCATAAACGACCTCGATCAGCTTAAGCGCTGCCCTGGCGATTTTCTCGCTGGTCGCTGCCACGGCAGCCACGGCGTGCCCGTCATAAAGCGCCTTTCGCCGCGCGATACACGCGTCGCGAACGTTCAGTGCATCCCCCGCCTCAAGCGGCGCAAAATCCGCCGCAGTCACCACCGCTTTGACCCCGGCCAACGCCTCGGCAGCGCTGGTGTCAATCGACTTGATGATCGCATGGGCATGCGGACTGCGCAGCATTTTGCCCACCAACATGCCGGTCGCATAGGCGTCCGCGCCGTACATCGCACGCCCGGTGACTTTGTCGATCCCGTCGGGGCGTTCAACCCGCTGGCCAACGACCTTGAAATCCCGCTTGTGAAACTCATCCAAACTCATCGCTCAAGCCCCCCGCATTTCGGCGGCAGCGTCCATTACCGCGTTGATAATCTTGTCATATCCAGTGCAGCGACAGAGGTTCCCCGCCAGCCAATACCGCACTTCTTTCTCGGTCGGGTCGGGGTTTTTCGCCAGCAACGCCTTTGAGGCGACCAAGATGCCCGGCGTGCAAATTCCGCATTGCAACGCTGCGTGCTCAAGGAATTTTTTCTGCAAAATATGCAGGTTTTCCCCGTCACTCATCCCTTCAATGGTGTCGATTTCGCCGCCTTCGGTCTCGGCTGCCAGCACCAGACAGGCGCAAACCAAACGACCGTCAAGCGTCACACTGCACGCCCCGCAATCGCCCGAAGCGCAGCCCTCTTTGGCCCCGCTTAGCCGCAGCGTGTCGCGCAAAACGTCCAGCAACGTGTCTTCGGCCTCGCACAGAAACTCGACCGGATCGTTATTGATGGTGGTGGAAACGTGAATTTTGCTCATGATGCTTCTCCCAAGGCGCGCGCTTTGGCAATCAGGGCCGCGCGTTTTGCCAATACTCCAACGACTTCGGTGCGAAATTCGACCGTGCCGCGCTTGTCGTCTATTGGCGCGCAAGCTTTTGAACAAGCCGCCGCCAAACCGGCCAAAGCCGCCTCATCCAACGTGGTTCCAACCAGTGCATCGGCGGCGTCCGCCACCAGCAAAACCGTCGGTGCAACCGCCCCGAGCGCCACCCGAGCGGCAACGCAAATGCCCGAATCATCCAATTCCAAGCTCACACCCGCCGAACAAACCGCAATATCCATCTCGGTTCGCGGGATGAAGCGCAAATAGGCGTCAGAGGCCGTTTTAGCGCGCGCTGGCAGCAAGATCGAGGTGATAAACTCGCCCCGTTCTAACGAGTTGCGCCCGGGAGCCAGCGGAATTTCACCCACGTCACAGTCGCGCTCCCCATTGGGACCAATAATGCGCACAATCGCCCCCGCAGCCACCATTGCCGGAACGCTATCGGCGGCGGGTGACGCGTTGCAAAGATTGCCAATAATGGTGCATCGCCCCTGCACTTGGGTCGAGCCAATCAACTCGGCAGCCTCGACCACGCCGGGCCAAAGCGCGCGCGCAGCTTCATGTTCGCCAAGCTCCGCCCCCGATACCGCAGCCCCAATTCTCAGGCCACCATCTTCAGAAGAAATATCGCGTAAGCCTTTGATATTCTTGATGTCAATCAACAGCCCCGGCGCGATCATTCCGGCGCGAAGCTGCACCAACAGGTCGGTGCCTCCGGCCAGAATTTGTGCGCCATCCGAGTTGCTGACCAATAGATTGACGACCTCTGTCGTGGTTGAAGGGGCTGTGTATCGCATAATAGTCGTAACTCCCACCGTCACATGATTGCACCGCGTCACCCCGGCGATTCCCAAACACATTGTGCCAGAAACCGCCGAAGATAAAAAGCTAGGTTCGCCCAAATAGAGGTTAGAAAGCGACACTGATCGGGCCAGTTTCGCCCAGTTTCGTTACGTCACAATTCCTGATGTGGCTCTAAAGTCGGTCGCGCAAACTATACCACGTCATCGCCAGCACCAATAGTGGCCACCGCAAGCTCGCACCGCCCGGAAATCTTGGCGTGGGCACCGAGGCCATTAAATCAAACCGGGCAGCGGTTCCGGCGATGGTTTCCGCCATAATTTCCCCGGCAAGTGTTGCCATCGCGACACCGTGACCTGAAAATCCACCTGCGCTCAAAACATTAACGCCCACACGCTCAAAAACCGGCAACCTGCTCATGGTGATTCCCAATGTGCCACCCCATGCATAGTCAATTCTGATATCCTTAAGCTGGGGATAGACCTTAAGCATTGGTTTCAACACTAGTTTTTTGATGTTGCTGGGAAACCGATAACCATAGCTCTCGCCACCACCAAACAGCACCCGACGATCTTGCGACAAGCGGAAATAGTTAATAACAAAGCGGCTATCGGCAACTGCATGGTTCTCACGGATCAGATTTTCGGCGGTCGAGATGTCAAGTTGCTCTGTTGCCACAATATAGTTGTTGATCGGCATCATCTTACGGCTAAGCTTTTTTTCCAGCCCACCAAGATAGCCATTACAGCCCAATGCGACGAATTTTGCGCGTATTTCCGCGTCCTTGGTTTTCACAAGCGGCTTGCTGCCCGGCGAAATTGTGATCACACGGCTGTTCTCAAATATCCGAACCCCGGCTTTTTGTGCGGCCCGCGCCAGACCAAGCGCATAATTCAGCGGATGCAGATGCCCCGACCCCATATCCAGCGAGCCGCCAAAATACCCGTCAGAGCCGACCAGTCGGCGCATTTCGTCCTGATCCAGCGCGCGAATATCCTTGTAACCATAGGTATTTTGCAGCCGTCCAACATAGGCATGGCTTGCGGCCACATTGCGTTTGCGGTGGTCAGCCTCAATAACTCCGGTGGTAAATCCGCAATCTATTTTATGCTTTGTTATCAGATGTTTCACAAGTGACATTGATGCTAGAGAAATATCCCAAAGCGCCCGCGCCTTGCTCATCCCGACCATTTTCTCCAGCGCAACCTGATCGACCCTCTGCCCGACACCAACCTGTCCGCCATTGCGCCCGGAAGCGCCCCAGCCAACGCGATGGGCATCCAATAACACCACATCAAAACCGCGCTCCGCCAGATGCAAAGCTGTCGATAATCCGGTATAGCCGCCGCCGATGACGCAGACATCACATGAAATCTCTCCCATGACGGGGGCAAATTCTGTCAAATGTTGCGCTGTTGCCGCATAATAAGAGGCCGGATATTTGCCCGGCCTGTCATTTATGGTTAACAAATCCATCAAGCAGCAGTCATCAAGCCATCAGCCTTGAGTTTAGCCAATGTCTGATCAAGCGCTTTTGCTGCGCGATCAATCACCTGATCAATTTCCGATTTTGTGATCACAAGCGGTGGCGAGATGATCATCGAATCCCGCACATGGCGCATAACCAGCTTATTTTCAAAGACATGACCTCGACGTTTTACCGCAAGATGATGGATTGGGTCGATGTGCGCGACT
>CAYPUW010000128.1:0-6474 GCA_964413925.1 uncultured Rhodobacter sp.
CATCACGCATTTGGCGAACTGGGGCGATCCCCGAGCCAAGGCGGCAGTTTGAGCACGGGCAATGGGCCACGCCGGTTTTTGAGCGTGCAAACAAGTCGATCTCAGAGCTGTCGAGTTTTACGCAATGGGCGTGCCAGACATCATCGCCGGTCCAGCCCAACTCCTCGGCATATTGGCCGGGACGACAGCCAAATTTCTCCAGCGAATAGGCGATATCCTCGTCGTTTTCTGCCAGATGGGTGTGCAGCATCACCCCTTTGTCGCGCGCCAGCAGGGCGGCATCGCGCATCAACTCTCGGCTGACCGAAAACGGTGAACACGGCGCGATGCCAACGCGGGTCATCGCGCCCTCGCTTGGGTCGTGAAATGCGTCGATGACGCGGATGCAGTCGGTAAGAATGGCGTCCTCGGCCTCGACCAGTTGATCGGGGGGCAAGCCACCATCGCTCTCGCCGATGCTCATGGCACCACGGGTTGCGTGAAAGCGCAGGCCGATGGTCTTGGCAGCCTCGATCGTGTCCTCAAGCCGCACCCCGTTGGGATAGAGATAGAGGTGGTCAGAGGACATGGTGCAACCCGACAGAGCCAGCTCGGCCAAACCGACTTGAGCCGACACAAACATCTCGTCCGGCCCCATGCGGCCCCAGATTGGATAGAGGGTTTTCAGCCAGCCAAACAGCAGCGCGTCCTGCCCGCCGGGGACCACTCGGGTCAGGGTTTGGTAAAGGTGGTGATGCGTGTTCACAAGACCCGGCGTGACCACGCAGCCGGATGCGTCGATGGTTTGGGCGACATCGCCTTTATAGGGACCAATCGACTTGATCACCCCGTCGCTGACCAAAATATCCGCGCCACTCAGCTCTTGGCGGGCGTCATTCATGGTTACGATCACGTCGGCGTTCTTGATCAGGATATCGGGCATGTGAGACCTGTTGAAATATTTCTTCACCGACAGAGTAACCGGCGCACAAGGAAGGTCCAGTGGCAAATTATGGGCATGCAGGAGCGGCATTATTTTGGCTCGCACCATGCACAAAGAAGGGGGGATGGGCGAAACAGGTCGGAATCGAACGAATATTGTAGCGGTGTTGGAAACTATACGTTTTCGCAAGCGCGACAAAGGACTGCGCATGTGCGCCACAAGAATACCTGAATTGGGTGGAGAGAGCGTTTCGGTATTGGCGGTGAATGCGAAACAACGGCGTCAGATGGGATATGTGAATGGTAAGGGAAATCGATATAGATACGTTGGTAATAGCTTATGAATAAAGAAAATAACCGATTTTGATGCGTAATAACTCAAATGCAAGGCTCCGATCCGCCAGATATCTATCGGCTTTGAAGGGGGCATTAGCGATAAAATAGAAACAATTTGGGTGATGATTTATAAGCCGCCGCCTCCTTGGTTTTGTCATTATCAGATCACTTGTTGAGCACATTCTCGCCTTATTGTTGACAAATTCTGCTTTGTGATCGGCTCTATATCTACTACCTTCTGAAAATCAACGCCCGACTGGGAAGGGCTGAGATGAGGTCAGGGGCGGCCGCGTTTGCGAAGGTCGCATCTGGCAAGATGCGTTTACGGTTTGAGATGAACACGCTTCTAAAGCACAGCCCAGTTTTTCGGACATTATATATAACGCTATTGGTGGTCATGTGGGTCGCGGCAACGATTGCCAATGTGGTGACCATTTTCGGTCTCACCTTAAACCTCGTTGGCCTGATCGCCATTTCGGTCTTTATCGGGGTTGAATTGGTGCGCAGTTACAAAAATCCGCAGCGGATTTGAACTTATGCGCGCTGCGTTAAAATTATCCGAAAATCCTAAATAAAAGGTTGATCAGATGCCTTGCTTTACCACTGGAACATTGATTGAAACCGCCGAAGGCGAGCTTCCTATCGAGGAGCTTCGACCCGGCATGTTGATCGAGACCCGTGATTCGGGTCTGCAACCCTTACGCTGGATCGGCATTCGGGCGATGGGTGGCCGAGCGTTGCTTGACAGCCCGCATTTACGTCCGGTTTTCGTAAACAAAGGCGCGTTTGGAAATGGTTTGCCGACGCAGGACACGATGGTTTCGCCAAACACTCGCCTGCCGGTTGCGCGCGAGAGTGGACGCTTTCTTGTCGGTATGTCAGAGCAAATGACGGCAATAAAGGCGCTGGTTAACCACCGGGGAATTCAGCAGATCGACTCGGTGGGGATTTGCTATGTGCATATACGGTTTGACGGGCATCAGGTGGTGGCGGCAAACGGGTTCTGGAGCGAATGTTTCAACTCCTCCGATCAGTCTATGAACCCGTTTGGAAACTCTCAACGCAATGAAATATTTGAGATATTTCCCGAAATAGCCGCCAGTCAAGCCCGCCGCGACGCGCGCAAAACTGCTGCAAAACGAATAAGCCACACCCATATCCGCTCGCTGTGAACTTGATCACGCCGGACCCTCATATCTGTCCCAATCTTCGGGAGTATCAAGGTCGGTTCGTGCGCGCGACCCGTCCAGCGAAATATTTATGACGTTACCAGCGTGTTGGCGCAAAATCTCGCGCGCGCCTATGTCGTTTGAAAGCTGCGCGAGCGCGTCAAAATAGCGTCTGCCAAACAACACCGGATGGCCGGGCTGTTGCGCTTGGGTCATGGCGCGAATGATTTTGTCGGGGCCGTGGGTGCCGAAGGCTTTGATCAGGCGATCATAGTCCTGTGCGCGAATATCCGGCATGTCGGCCAACCCGATGATCACCCCCGTGATCGCGCCATCAATCGCCCGAACCCCGTGCGCGATCGAGCTTCCCATGCCCTGACGCCACGCAGTGTTTTCAACGATATTCACCCCCAGCGGTGCGATCTCGGCCCGACGCAGGCGCGCGTTTTTCCCCAGCACCACGACCAGCTGATGTGCGCGACTGGCACGCGCGGCTGACGTGGCGCGCAGGATCAATGCTTGGTCCTTGAGCGAGCGTAACAACTTGTCTTGCCCTTGCATCCGACTAGAGGCACCCGCCGCCAACAGCACGATGGCGATCCTTGGCGGCGGGGAATTCTCAGGGGCCATCTGTGTCTCTGCCTTGCGGGGTTAAGTGTTCGTTGCCAACCTTGCGCAATAATCCCCCCAATCCAAGCAAAACGCTCAATGCCGACCAGATAAGTGACGTTTTTATTCTCGACGACCCTGAATTTGGCTTGGTAATGATTAGCTACGTCGCATTGCGACATAATTTGGCGGCTAAGACTGGCTTGAGAGTAAGGATTTCATCTGATGACAGCGATACAACAGGCGTCCCTTGAACAGAGCGGCGCGGTTCTGGCCATAACTTGGCAAGATGGTAGCCAAAACCGGTTTCACGCCATCTGGCTGCGCGATAATGCGCAAGACGACAAGACCCGCGCGCCGGGAAATGGTCAGCGCTTGATCACGCTTGGCGATATTCCCGCGAACACGACGCTTGGTGATGTTAAAATTGACGGCGCTACGCTTTTGCTGACGTTCGCTCCGGAAAATCGGACTATCCGGTTTGAGGCGAGCTGGCTCATGGCCCATGCCTATGACCAGATCAGAACCCGGCCCTCTGGGTGGCTGGCTGACAGTGTGTCCACATGGGACGCCGCCTTGAACGATCAGGTTCCCAGTGCCGATCTCGGCGCACTCAAACGAGACAAGTATGTGCTTGAGCAGTGGCTCGGGGCCATTCGCGCCTACGGCTTCGCCAAGACCACCGGCGGCAAGATCACGAGTGGTGCATTATTGGCCGTTGCCGACCTGTTTGGTTATGTGCGCGAGACCAATTACGGCAAGTGGTTCGAGGTGCGCGCCGAGGTCAGCCCGACCAATCTGGCCTATACGGGGCTGGGCCTACAGGCGCATACGGACAATCCCTACCGCGATCCCGTGCCCACTTTGCAAATCCTTTATTGCTTGGAAAACTCCGCTGAAGGAGGGCTTTCGATGGTGGTTGACGGGTTTGCCGCCGCCCAAAAACTGCAACGCCAAAACCCCCGAGGCTTTGATTTGTTGTCGCGCTATTGTGCGCGTTTTGAATATGCGGGTGAGGCCGGAGTTTGCCTGCGCGCTCGCCGCCCGATGATCGAGCTTGCCCCCGATGGCGAGTTGATCTCGGTTCGTTTCAACAACCGCTCGGCGGCCCCGTTTATCGACGTACCATTTGACGAGATGGAGGGGTATTATACCGCTTACCGCCAGCTCGGCGAGATTATCGATGACCCCGAAATGGCGGTGGCGTTCAAGCTGTCGCCGGGCGAGAGTTTTATCGTCGATAACACCCGTGTCTTGCATTCGCGTACCGGCTTTTCGGGCGCTGGATCACGCTGGCTTCAGGGGTGCTATGCCGATAAAGACGGGATATTATCCACCCTTGCCGCATTGGAGAGACGCTCATGACCCCGCCGGATTTCACCCGTTTGGACCGCAACAATATCGTTGATTTCATTGGCGATATTTTCCTTAGACGTGGTGCCGAGAGCTATCTTGGAGAGGACGTCACTATGTCTGAACATATGCTGCAAGCCGCGCATTTGGCCGAGCAGTCGAATGCCTCGGATGCCCTGATCGCAGGCGCTTTGCTGCATGATATCGGGCATTATACCAATGAATTCCCGGAAAACGCGCTCGATCTTGGCGTGGATAGTCATCACGAGACCGCAGGGGCGGCGGTTCTGGCGGCGTATTTTCCCGCAATCGTGACCGATTGCGTTTTGCATCACGTTGCCGCCAAGCGCTATCTCTGCGCGACCGATGAGGCATATTTTGGTTGTTTATCAGAGGCTAGTGTCGCGACGTTAAAGCTGCAAGGCGGGGCGATGGATGCGCGCGAGGTTGTTGAGTTTGCGCAAACTCCCAACCTTGCGGCGATTTTACAGGTGCGCAATTGGGATGATCAGGGTAAGGTCAAAGGGCAAGAAACGCCCGATTTTCAGCACTACGCACCGCTTCTTCAGCGGGTGGTTGACGGGTTTTGCGCCTGAGCCGGGCAAACGCAGCAGGAGATAAAACATGAAATCTTTGTGGAAAAACGTGGTGGACATGCCGCCGGTATGGCTATTGGCCTTTCTTGCGGCTGTCTGGGTGCAGGCGCGCTGGTTCAATCCCGCAGAGTATGTGGGAACCGCCAGCTATTTTGTTGGCTGGCTGCTGATCTTGCTCGGTCTCGGCATCGCCACCATCAGCATCGCCCTGTTTCGGCGTCATAAGACCACCGTCATTCCCAGAAACACCCCGAGCGCAATGATTACCGCTGGTCCTTATCGCTACTCACGCAATCCGATCTATCTGGCTGACGCGTTTATCCTTTTGGGGTTTATTGTGCTCAAAGGCTCGGTTCTGGGACTGATATTTTTGCCTGTCTTTATGTTAGTGATCCAAACCCGGTTCATCCACGGCGAAGAAGCGGGCCTTGAGGCCGAGTTTCCCGACGAGTTTAAGGCGTTTTGTGGCTCAACCCGACGCTGGATATAGACTGCGCAGCGCATTTTTATGGGCTTCGCTTGTAAACACCGAGAGAATATATCAGAAATAACCAATGACGGTCTTGGTAGGCCCATGGGCGAAATGACCTGCGCTGACCGACGTTATAAAATTCGAACCCAGTCACAGGGAGAGCAGAGTTGAAAATCGGGACACCAAAAGAGACCTTCAAGGGTGAAAACCGCGTCGCCATGACGCCAAACTCGGCGCGTGCGTTGCAAAAGATCGGGCATGAATGTGTGATCCAAGCAGGTGCTGGCGAGGGCGCGCGGTTCTCTGACAAGGACTATAAGGATGCGGGCGTCACCGTGGTCAAGACCGCTGCCGCTCTTTGGAAGGCCGCCGACATTGTGGCCAAGGTGCGCCCGCTGGAAGGCGCTACCGAGGAAAAGCGCCTGCGCAAGGGCCAGACGGTGATCTCGTTCTTTTATCCGGCGCAAAACCCCGAGCAGCTTGAGCGGATGAAAGAGGCGGGGGCCAATTATATCGCCATGGATATGGTGCCGCGCATCAGCCGAGCGCAGAAAATGGATGCGCTCAGTTCTATGGCCAATATCGCCGGGTACCGCGCCGTGATCGAGGCGAGCAACAATTTTGGCCGCTTCTTTACCGGCCAGATCACGGCGGCGGGCAAGGTGCCGCCAGCCAAGGTGCTGATCGTTGGGGCAGGGGTTGCGGGGCTGGCCTCGATCGGGGCGGCAACCTCGCTTGGCGCGCGGGTCTATGCGTTTGACGTGCGACCCGAAGTGGCCGAGCAGATCGAAAGCATGGGGGCCGAGTTTGTTTATCTCGATTTCGCCGAACAGGCGCAAGACGGCGCAGCGACCGGCGGCTATGCAGCCGTTTCCAGCCCCGAATTTCGCGACGCCCAGCTGACGAAGTTTCGTGAGCTTGCGCCCGAAATGGACATCGTAATCACAACCGCGCTCATTCCCGGTCGCGATGCGCCTAAGTTGTGGCTTGAAGATATGGTCAAGGCCATGAAGCCCGG
>CAYPUW010000129.1:0-6401 GCA_964413925.1 uncultured Rhodobacter sp.
CGTTCAACTCAGTGGCGATATTGCCGCTGTCTTTTTCGCCCCAACGGCACATGGCAACCCGAAAAGCCGCGCTGATCACAGCGGCCATCAGGGTCGGAGTCTTGTGCCCGGCTGGAAAGCCCAGACGCTGGCCAAGCAATGTGCGAAATTCGGTTTCGTATTGGCGAAACGTATGTTCCCGCACCGATTGCAGGCGCGGATGGGCGTTGGCAAGGGTCATGATCGTGCGAATGGTGGTTCGGTCTAGCTCCATTTTGGCCAGACGCAGGTCCAGTAACTCCTGCATATCCTCCAGCAATGACTTGCGACCAGAAATGAACAGCGCAGCGGCTTCGGGCGGAAATCCCAGAGGCGGCGGGATCAGGGTTTCTTCTTTATAGGCGAAATAGTTGAAGAATGTTCGCAGGCTGATGCCGGCCTGTTCGGCAATCATATCAACGGTGACCTGCTCAAGCCCGTGCTCGACCACCAGCGCGGTTGCCGCCTTGCGGATCGTTTCCATGGTGCGCAAGCGGCGACGCTCGCGCAGATCGGGTTTGATCGATATCTCGTCCTCCACGCGCTGATGCATCCGGGATGTGCCTTCCTTTTTTGCCGCATGATCGCGGCGTAATAAGCTCTTGAACTTGCACGTTGTGCAAAATTTGCCTATCACGCATAAAATCCACCGTCAAGCAGTCCCAACACCTTTGCGCGCCGCTTGCCAGTCGCTATGGCCCGCATGGGGTCGACTTATTTTGAACGCGAGATATGCAATATTTGAAAAATTACGAAATCAGATGAAGGGTCGTGATGACACGTCCCAAGCTATTCCTGATTGGGGGAGGGCTTTAACCGCCGTCCTATTCCCGGCCTGTCAATTACCACAATTACAGAGTTTCGATCCATTTCATGACGGCGGAGCGCACCGATTGTGCGCCCTCTGTGCGGGCCATTTCTATGACCGCGCGTGCTTCACACAGATTGGCACGGCGCAGCAGATGTTTAACCGGACCGATCGAGGCCGGGCGCATGGATAAGGATCGCAATCCCATGGCGGCAAAACATAAGGCCTCGACCGGACGACCGGCATCCTCGCCACAAAAACTAACCGGAGTTCCCAGATCGTCGCAGCGTTTGGAAATCTGCTCGATAAAGGACAGAAAACTGACATTGAGGGTGTCATAACGGCGGCGCACCCGCTCGTTTTCACGATCAGCAGCGAAAAAAAACTGCTTCAGATCATTGCCGCCGATGGAGATAAAATCGGCCATCTCAAAGAACTGATCCGGCGCAAATGCCAGCGAGGGGGTTTCCAGCATAGCGCCGATTTGAACGTCTTTGGGGACGAGGTGCCCAAGGGTTCGCTCGCGCTCAAGTTCGTGCAACACCCGCTCGCGCGCATCGGTGAATTCCTCAAACTGGGCCACGAACGGAAACATAATGTTAAGCGGTCTGCCGTTTGCTGCGCGAATTAGCGCCTGCAATTGCATCCGCATCACGCCACTTTTGTCCAATGCCAGCCTGATTGCGCGCCAACCCATCGCTGGATTTGGCTCGTCCTCGCGCTTCATATACGGCAGAACTTTATCCGAGCCGATGTCTAAGGTTCTGAAAATAATAGGTTTACCACGGGCGGAATTCATGATCGAGCTATAAAGAGCCGCCAGCTCACCACGTTTTGGTACGGTGCTTCGCATCAAAAATTGCAGCTCGGTGCGAAAGAGACCGACCCCATCCGCCCCCGAGCTTTCAAGGCTCGGCAAATCCGCCATCAGCCCCGCATTCATGCTGAGCGTGATGGCTTGCCCGTCCAGCGTGGTTGCGGGTTTGTCGCGGATGGAGCGGTATTTTTCCTGCGCGGCGGCCTGCATTTCGATTTTGTCGCGAAAGGCGCGGGCCACGCTGTCTTCGGGTCTGAGATGGGCAATCCCTTGGTCGCCATCCACCAGCAACAAATCGCCATTTAGGGCTTCGCGGGTAATTTTTTCCGCATGGATAACCAAAGGGATCGCCATTGCGCGGGCAACGATGGTCGCGTGCGAGCCGACCGAGCCTTCCTCCAGCACGATCCCCTTGATTTTCTTGCCATATTCCAGCAATTCGCCGGGACCGATATTGCGCGCGACTACGATTGAGCCTTCGGGTATATCGTCGGCGGATCTTTGTCCCTGTCCGGTCAACAAGCGTAAAAGACGGTTGGAGAGGTCATCCAGATCGTGCAACCGCTCGCGCAAATAGGCGTCGCTCACGCGGGCCATGCGCGCGCGGGTCGCCGATTGCTCGCGCTCCACGGCGACCTCGGCTGCGAGGCCCGAGCGGATGCCCTCTTCCATCCGGCGCATCCAGCCGCGCGAGTTGGCGAACATGCGGTAGGCTTCAAGCACATGTTTATGCTCGTCGCTGCCCGCAACCAGTTGCGAGTCTAGCATGTCGTCAACATCGCCTTTTAGCGTGTCCATGGCCTCATGCAGGCGGGCCTTTTCGACGGTTTGATCATCGGCGACTGGGTTGGCGATGACGATTTGCGGCTCGTGCAGCAGCGCGCGCCCCTCGGCGCTGCCTTCTTGCGCGACCCCGCCATGAAAGGTTACCGCGTGTTGGTGCGGGGCCGAAAGAGCGGCCCCTTCGCCGACAAACGCACCAAGTTCGGTCATCTCGGCGATGACCATCGCCACCACGTCAAGACCGTAAACCTCGTCCTCCGTATAGGCGCGCGGCTCGTGGCCTTGGACCACCAACACGCCGAGCATTTCGCCAAGTCGTTGAATTGGCACACCTAAAAACGACGAGAACACCTCCTCGCCGGTTTCCGGCATATAGCGAAATCCGACCTCGCGGGTGGCATCTTTGGTGTTGATGGCACGTGCCTTGCGCGCGACCCGCCCCACCAGACCTTCGCCAATGCGCAGGCGGGTGATATGGACCGATTGCGGGTTGAGACCCTCGGTTGCGCACAGCTCCAACGTTTCGGCGTCGCGCATCAGATAGATCGAGCAGACCTCGGCCCCAAGCGCGCTGGCGATCAGTTTGGTGATGCGGTTAAGCCGCTCTTGCCCTTCGCCCTCTTGTGCGAGCGTGTCGCGAAGGCGCTTCAAAAGATTGCGGGATCGTGATCCGGTAGTTTCGGCCATTGCCCCAGTTTCTTAGGTTGTTTTTCCCAATTCAAAAGCATCATGCAGGGCTTGGACCGACAATTCCATATATTTCCGGTCCACAAGCACAGAAACTTTGATTTCCGAGGTGGTGATGATTTTGATGTTCACCCCTTCGCGCGACAACACCTCGAACATTTTGGCCGCGACCCCGGCATGGCTGCGCATACCAATGCCCACGACCGAGATTTTGCACACATCCCTATCCGCAATCAGTCCGTGAAAATTGATGTCGCCGCTGGTTTTTGCCGCGTCCATCGCGGCCTCGGCGCGCGCCACGTGATCGGTGGGGCAGGAAAACGTCATGTCGGTGCGTCCTTCCTCCGAGATATTTTGCACGATCATGTCCACATTAACCCCGGCCTCGGCCAGCGCCATGAAGATCGCGGCGGCAATGCCGGGGCGGTCGGCGACCGACACCAGCGTCATTTTCGCCTCGTCGCGGGAATAGGTGACGCCGGATACGACTTTGTTTTCCATGATTTCCTCCTCGTCGCACACTAAGGTGCCGGAATTATCGGTTGCGGTCTCAAAACTGGATAGAACGCGCAGGCGCACCTTAAATCGCATGGCCAGCTCGACCGAGCGGGTTTGCAGCACTTTTGCCCCGAGAGAGGCCAGCTCCAGCATCTCCTCATATGAGATTTTATCAAGCTTGCGGGCGTTTTTCTCGATGCGGGGATCGGTGGTGTAGACCCCGTCAACATCGGTATAAATGTCGCAACGCTCGGCCTTCATTGCGGCGGCAAAAGCGACGGCAGTGGTGTCAGAGCCGCCGCGACCAAGGGTGGTTATGCGCCCGTCAGCGCCGATGCCCTGAAATCCGGCGACAACCGCGACCTGCATGCCCTCGGCGAATTTGGCGTCAAGATTTTCGCTGGGGATTTCCTCAATCCGCGCCGCTCCGTGGGCGGAACTGGTCTTCAGCGGCACCTGCCAGCCCTGCCAACTGCGCGCAGGCACACCCATTTCCTGAAGGCTCAGCGCCATCAAACCTGCCGTGACGTTTTCGCCCGAGGACACGACCGCATCATATTCGCGGGCGTCAACCATGGCCGAGGTCTGATCGACCCAAGCGATCAACTCGTTGGTTTTGCCCGACATGGCGGAGACGATGACGATGACCTCAAAGCCGTTCTCGACCTCGCGTTTCACCTTGCTGGCGGCGTTTTTGATATGCTCAAGATCGGCCACCGAAGTGCCGCCGAATTTCATGACAAGGCGGGGCATGTCGTGGACCTTTTCAACTGCTTTTTGGCCTTTTATGCGCGCGTGCTTCCAAGAGCAAGGGGCAGGATCCTAGTCGGTTTTGCGCCCTGTCCACGGTAACGGCGCCACGGGGATGCCGTCGTCGATCAGGCTTTTGGCCTCCTCGAACTTGGCTTCGCCGATAATGGCGCGCGCGGGGGCGTCGCCTTCGTGGATGGCGCGGGCTTCGCGGGCGAATTCCGAGCCGACATTTTCAGAGTTAGCCTCGATTTTCTGGCGCAGATCCCTGAGCTTTTGTTCTTGAGGCGAGGCGGGTTTGCTCAGCGCCCCTTTGGTGGAGGGGGGCGCAGCGTTCGCCGTGCGCACACGCGGGGTCATGATCGCCTTTTCCACGGTGTCATCACCGCATACCGCACAAGATACCATGCCCGTTGATTGCAACAGGTCAAACCCGTCAGCCGACTGGAACCAGCTGTCAAAGCTGTGGCCTTGTTTGCATTTGAGCGTGTAGCGGATCATGGCTGCTTTCTATTATCCCCACCTAATACTGTAGATAACGTTAATTTCAGCCCGTTCAAGCGACTTTTATTTGACCATTTTTTTGAGTGGGCGTGGTAAATCTGTCGGGTCAAAGCTGCGGATGATCTTTTTGAGCTTTGGTTCGCGCACCAGTTTGGCGGCTTTTTTCGGGCTGAACCATTTGATCTTGCGCTGGCCCTTTTCTTTGAACGTCTGGACGCGCCGCTTGACCTCGAGCGCGAAGATATAGGCCTCGAACGCAGGTTTCGCGCCCTGATCGCCGCTCTGATGATAAGGGTAGCGGCCAAGGGCCGATTTTTGCACGCGACCGGTTACGCCTGCCTCTTCAAACGCCTCGATGGCTGCTGACAGGCCGGGAGATTTGCCTTTGATCGGCCAGCCTTTGGGCGGAATCCACCGGCCCGTTCCGCGACTTGTCACCAGTAGAATCTCCAAGCCGCGACGTTTGTGCGTGCGAAAACACAACGCCGCGTATTGCGTGGATTTGCCGGTCTTACTGGCAACTTTCCGCGCTTTCAGCATCAAATCGTGCGCGCTCTAACGCGAGGCGCGCCGGTCGCGACGTGACGACATCGGCTGGAACGCCACCGAGACATGGGCCTCGCAATAAGGCTTGCCCTGTTGAACCGGGTGTCCGCAGAACCAGAAATCATCGGTCGCCGGATCGCCCACCGGCCATTTGCAAGTGCGCTCTGTCAGCTCCATCAACGTAAGACGACGGGCCGACTTTTCGATTTCTTTAACATTGGCCAGCGCCTCGGCGCTGATCTCGTTGGCCGAGGGTTGCGGCGGCAAAGGCTGACCTGCCTTGATGATCGGGCGGCGCGGCGGGATTGGACCCACGCGCATGATCGCGTTTGGTTCGGGCTTTGTCGGCTCGATCTTGGCCGCACTCGGCTTTTGCGCCACTTCTTTTGGCGTGGCCTTGGCGGCAGGTTTTTCCTTGGTGACAGGCTTGACCGAGGTGGTGGCGCGGTTGGACAGACCCAGACGATGGACCTTGCCGATCACCGCATTGCGGGTCACACCGCCCAGTTCTTTGGCGATCTGGCTGGCGCTTTTGCCTTCTCCCCACATGGATTTAAGCACGGTTACGCGTTCATCGGTCCAGGACATGTCGTTTGCTCCAGCATTTGCGGCGGCGAAAACACTCGCTCGCGCCGCGCGAAATTTTTGTTCCCCCTATTGTAACTGTTGTCAGGGCGGTTACAAGATCATCCGGGCAGGTTTTTGCAATGGAAAATATCGGCCAGAATACGAGGAGGACAGGCGCGTGAAACCCACGAGTTGGAACATGGGAAACAGACGTTTTGGCCGGGTCAACTGGTTGGGGCTTTATACATTGACAGAGCGCGAGGTGGTGCGGTTTACCTCGATCTGGACCCAAACGGTTTTGGCGCCTCTGATCACGGCGGGCTTGTTTTTGCTGGTGTTTGATCTGGCGATCGGCTCTCGTCGTGGCGGGGTCATGGGCGTTTCCTTCGCGCATTTCCTTGCGCCCGGCATTTTGATGATGAC
>CAYPUW010000130.1:0-2328 GCA_964413925.1 uncultured Rhodobacter sp.
GGACTATCGCCAAACTTTCGTGTCAGCTATGCTACGTCCAATGACGTGCTGACCACGGCCTGTTCGCGAATTCAGGCGTTTTGCGCGTCATTGAGTTGAACAGGCAAGAGTGACGAGCGATTTCTCATGGCAGACCTCCAAAACCTATATTTTCGGGTGCGCGAAAACGGCGCGACAGTGTTTCGAATTGATACCGAGAATCGCCAGCGACGGCTTGATCTGGATCAGATCGCGGTAGTAAATCTCAATAATGGCCAGATCAAATTTCATGGTGACGAGCCGCCAAGCCGCGATGAGCAGCGCGCAATCGATGACTGGATTAGCGCGCGCAAACAAACCTTGGCCACGCGCGAAACCGACAATATTTTCCGCGCGATAGATCATTTAAACCTGACCGCACATTGGGCGCAGACCAAGGCCTCTGACGAGGATCTAGAGGTGTTCACCGACCAGCTTTTGATGGCAATGCACGATCTTAGAATGGTGCTGGTACGCAAGAAATCCGACCGGCTGATGCGCGAGCGCAACTAGGGTCCTGACCCTAGATCGCAGCGGTTACCATAACCTCGAACAGAAACTCCGGCAGAGCCAGCGCAGCCTCGGTGCAAGCGCGCGCAGGCGGGTTTTTGGGGTCCACCCAAGCGTCCCAAACCGCGTTCATCCCAGCAAAGTCATCCATGTTGGCAATCCAGATCGTCGCCGACAGGATTTTCGATTTATCCGTGCCCGCCTCGGCCAGCCAGTTGTCGAGATTTGCCAAGGCGTCCTTGGTTTGAGCGGTAATATCCGCCCCTTTTCCAACCTGACCGGCGCTAAACACCAGGCCATTATGAACCACCGCTTGCGACATCCGCGCTCCGGCCCCAAAACGTTTGATCGACATCTATTTCTCCTGACTGCAATTTCACTTGGCCAATAGGTAAGCCACGCGATTTGCGCTGGCAAGGCGGCGCGGCAGGTAAATTCTGACCTTGCCCAAACGGCATCTTTCGGCGTTGAATGACCTGCCACCACCAGCGAGGGTTCCATGCAGATCATCACCCAGTTTCCACATCAAATCACCGAGACCCCCGACATGGCGATCACCATGCCCGATGGTTGCCGCCTGTCAGCACGGGTGTGGATGCCGGACGATGCCGAGCAAAACCCTGTGCCCGCAATCCTTGAATACATCCCCTACCGTAAACGCGACGGCACGGTCGCTCGCGACGAAACCATGCATAAATATTTCGCCCATCGAGGCTATTGTGTGGTGCGGCTTGATCTGCGCGGCTCTGGCGATAGCGAGGGGGTGATGGTGGATGAATATACCAAGCTCGAGCTTGAGGATGCAGTTCACGCCATCGACTGGATATCCAAACAAAGCTGGTGCTCAGGGGCGGTCGGCATGATGGGCAAAAGCTGGGGCGGGTTTAACTGCCTTCAGGTAGCGGCCCTCAGACCTCCCGCGCTCAAGGCGATCATCACCGTTTGCTCGACCGTGGACCGGTTTGCTGACGACATCCATTATAAGGGCGGCTGTCTGCTGAATGACAATTTCGCGTGGGGCAGCCAGATGCTGAGCTTTTCGTCGCGTCCGCCCGATCCCATGCTGGTTGGCGAGCGCTGGCGTGAGATGTGGCTGGAAAGGTTGAACGCTGAACCATTTCTGAGCGCGACTTGGCTCGGCCACCAAACCCGCGACGATTACTGGAAACACGGCTCGGTTTGCGAGGATTACAGCGCGATCCAAGCCGCCGTTTTATCGTTCGGCGGCTGGGCGGACAATTATATGAACACGGTTGCCCATCTGGTGGAAAATCTCGACGCTCCGGTCAAGGGCATCGTTGGGCCGTGGGTGCATCAATACCCGCACGAGGCCACGCCCGCACCACAAATCGGCTTTTTGCAAGAGGCGATCCGCTGGTGGGATCACTGGCTCAAGGGCCTGCCGACCGGGGTGGAAAACGACCCGGCGTATCGGGTGTGGATGCAGGAAAGCGCGCGGCCCTCGCGCACCCGAACCCATCGCCACGGCAGATGGGTTGCCGAGCAGAACTGGCCCAGCTCGCGCGTCAAGAACGCGGTCTGGCATCTGGGCCAAAGCGGCGTTCTGACACACGCACCAGCGAAACTCGACGTAACGGTCAACTCGCCGCTCGATTGTGGATTTGGCACGGGATTTTACTTTCCCATGTCGGGCGATGTGCCGCAAATGCCCGGCGATCAACGCGATGATGACGCGCGCTCGGCCTGTTTTGACAGCGCGCCACTAGAGGGCGACCTCGATTTGCTCGGCGCGTGCGAGGTTAGGCTTGAACTCAGCTCGGACCAGCCTCGCGCGCAAAT
>CAYPUW010000130.1:2428-6399 GCA_964413925.1 uncultured Rhodobacter sp.
TCGGCGCGTGCGAGGTTAGGCTTGAACTCAGCTCGGACCAGCCTCGCGCGCAAATAATCCTGCGCCTGTGCGAGGTTCATCCTGATGGTGCCTCAACCCGTTTGAGCTATGGCGTGCTGAACCTTAGCCATCGTCACAGCCACGAGGCCCCGTCCGATCTGGCCGTTAACGAGCCGTTTACTATCAAGCTGCCCCTTGACCAGCTCGCCGTTCACATCAAGGCGGGAATGCGGCTGCGGCTGGCGATCTCCACAGTCTACTGGCCGTTTATTTGGCCCGTTCCCGAGACCACCACACTGACCATCAAGGCGGGGGAAATCTCGCTGCCGGTGCATCACGGCACTCAAGCGGATGAGTGGCAGTTTGAGCCAGCCGAAGGGGCCGCCCCTTGGCAATATGACGAGCTGCGCGCCCCGAGCTATAGCAGCCGCCTCATTTGCGATCAGTCAACCGGCGAGATCGCTTTGCTGATCGAGGATGACGACGGTTTGCGCCGCGACCAGCAGCACGGATTGCAATCAGGCAGCCGCTCGCGCCTGACACGCAGCATCACCGGCAATGATCCACTAAGCGCCACCGCCGAAAGCCACTGGACGCAGGAATTGTCGCGACAGGAGTGGTCGGTGAGAACCGAAACTCGGGCCAGAATGTGGTCGAGTGCCAAGGCTTTCCACCTGAGCGCCAGCATCAAAGCATATGAAGGTAACACCTTAATATTCGATAAGGATTTCAGCTATAATATCGCGCGCGAATTCGGCTGAGCGGCCCTATTTTGCAGCGCGGGCTTTGAGAAGCTTGGTCAGCCAGTCAGGGTCCATTTCAGGCACGCTCGAGAGCAATAGCTGGGTATATTCGGGATATGGCGGGGTCATAATCTGGGTTTTCAGCCCCTGCTCGACCACCTCGCCCTGATACATCACCACGATCTCGTCGGAAATCGCCTGCACGGTGGCGATGTCGTGGGTGATGAAAATATAAGAGACCCCAAGATCCTCCTGAAGTTTAAGCAGCAGCTTCAAAATACCCTCCTGCACGATCTGATCCAGCGCCGAGGTGACCTCGTCGCAGATGATCAACTCTGGTTCGGCGGCCAGCGCGCGGGCGATGCAAATGCGCTGTTTTTGCCCCCCGGAAAGCTCGCCCGGCAAGCGGTCAAGAAAGCTCTCATCAAGCTCGATCTTGTGCAAAAGCTCGGCAACTTTTTGTTCCTGCCTCGCCCCTTTCAGGCCGAGATAAAACTCCAGCGGTCGGCCAATGATTTCCTTAACGGTGTGGCGCGGGTTCATCGCCGTATCGGCCATTTGATAGATCATCTGGATACGCTGAAGCTGGTCTTTGCTGCGATGTTTCAGCTCCGGCGGAAGCGGTGTGCCGTTAAAAATCACCTGCCCTTTTACCGGCGGAAGCAACCCCGTAACAACCCGCGCCGTGGTCGATTTACCCGAGCCGGACTCGCCGACGATGGCCACGGTTTTGCCGCGCGGGATCGAGATATTGACATCATGAAGAACCTTCATGCCCTTGCCATAAGCGGCGTCAACCCCTTGAATTTCAATGATATAATCATCGCTGGTGGTTGGCTCTTTTTGGATGGAGCGCACCGACCACAAGGATTTGGTGTAAGGGTGTTTGGGCGATTTCAGCATTTCGCGCGTGTCGGCCTCTTCCATCTCTTCGCCGTAACGCAAAACCTTGATCCGGTCGGCCATCTGCGCCACCACTGCCAAGTCATGTGTGATGTAAATCGCTGCCGTGTTGAATTGCTCCACAGCATCACGCATCGACGCCAAAACGTTAACTTGTGTGGTCACATCAAGCGCTGTGGTCGGCTCGTCAAAGATGATCAAATCGGGTCGCGAGGCCATCGCCATCGCCGTCATCGCTCGCTGCAACTGCCCCCCCGAAACCTGATGGGGAAAGCGAAAACCGATATGTTCGGGGTCGGGCAATTGCATGGCGCGATAAAGTGCTACCGCGTCGAGTTTCGCCTCTTTTTCGCTGACCAGACCTTTACGCAAGCTGGCCTCGATGGTCTGGTCAAGCAGACGATGCGCGGGGTTAAACGCAGCGGCGGCCGACTGGGCCACATAGGCAATCCGCGTCCCCCACAGCTTGCGTTTTTTGCGCTCGGGCATGGTGCGCAATTCCATACCGTCAAAAATAATCTCGCCACTGGTCAGCCGACAACCGGGTCGCGCAAAGCCCATCGCACCAAGGCCGAGGGTGGATTTGCCCGCACCGGACTCGCCGATCAGACCGAGCACTTCGCCCCGTCTCAGGGTCAAACTGACGCCTTTGATGATCTCGTTCCAGCGCTCGTCGGCAAACCCGTCGATCACTACGTCTTTCATTTCCAGAAGGATGTCGCCTTTGGCGGCGGCGTTATTGCTCATCCTTCAGCCCCGATGTTTTTTGCAAGAACCAGTCCACAATAAAGTTCACAGCGACCGTCAACAGCGCGATTGCGGCGGCGGGCATCAACGGGGTCATCGCCCCTTTAAGGTCGTATTTGGCGAACTGGATCAAGGATGCGTTTTCGCGCACCATCGAACCCCAATCCGCCGTCGGGGGCTGAATTCCAACCCCCAAAAAGCTGAGCGCGGCAATGGCGAGAAACACGAAACTGAACCGCAAGCCGAACTCGGCAACCAGTGGCGGCAGGATATTTGGCAGGATTTCGCGGCGCATGATCCACGGCAGTTTTTCACCGCGCAATCTGGCGGCCTCGACGTAATCCATCACCACCACGTTCAAGGAAACCGCGCGCGTAAGACGAAACACACGGGTTGAATCCAGCATCGCAATGATAATAATCAGCCCCCAAGTGGTGGAGCCAAAGATCGACAGCAGCATCAGCGCGAAAATCAGCGACGGGATCGCCATCAGCACATCAACAAGGCGCGACATGACCTGATCAACCCAGTTTTGGTTAATGGCCGCGATCAGACCAAGGCTGCCCCCGACAGCAAAGGACAAAAGCGTGGTCGCCAGCGCGATGCCGATGGTGTTGCGCGCGCCATAAATCAGCCGCGAAAAGATGTCGCGCCCAATTTGATCGGTGCCAAGCAGGAATTGACCTCCCCACGCGGCATAAGGCTCTTTGAATATCTGTGCTTCGCCGTGAGGGGCGAGAAACGGCGCGAACAGGGCCACGAACGCATAGATCGACACGACCAACATACCGAAAATCGCCGTCGGTGGCGCTTTTTTCAAATCGAGCCATATGCGTTGCAGCCGGGTGCGCCGCTGACGAACCTGACCGACTTCGCCTGCGGCGGAATATGTCTGCTCGTCGCTCATCTGGGGTGCAAAATCCTTGGATTGGTGATGATGCCGATGATATCCGCGATCAAATTAAGCATGATATACGTCCCCGCGAAGAACAACGCGCTGGCCTGAACCACCGGAATATCGCGGGTGCGCACGGCATCGACCATCAACTGGCCAACGCCGGGATAGACGAACACCACCTCGACGATAACCACGCCAACCACCAGATAGGCGAGATTAAAGGCAATCACCGTGGCAATCGGTGCCCACGCATTTGGCAGCGCATGACGCAGGATCACTTGGCGCGAGGACAAACCTTTTAGCCGCGCCATCTCGATATAAGGGCTGGCCAAAAGGTTAATAATTGCCGCGCGGGTCATACGCATCATATGGGCGACAATCACCAGCGTCAGGGTTAGCGAGGGCAAGGCCGTCTTGTAAATCTTCTCCCCCAAACTCATCGAGGCATCAATATTAGCCAGCGATGGCAGCCATTGATTGAGCGAAGCAAAGAACAAAATCAGGATATAGGCGACAAAGAACTCGGGCGTGGCAATCGTAGTTAACGTGATCGCATTAACCACCCTGTCATAGATCGAATTTCGATAAAGAGCGGTGGTTATGCCAAGAAAAAGCGCTAATGGAACCGCAATTAGCGCGGTCATGCTTGCCAAAGATCGGAAGAGCACACGTCTGAACTC
>CAYPUW010000131.1:0-6365 GCA_964413925.1 uncultured Rhodobacter sp.
CAAGGTTATCCAAACCCTGCGCGCTACTGATAAATTCAATCTTATCAAGCCTCTAAGGTTTGACGTGAAATAAGAAGCCCCACTGCCTCTTGTCTGGGGCGCGGGGCCTGCTAATCTGGCGGCAACCAGTGTTTGTAAAGGTATTTAGATGCGTTTTCTCCCTCTCGTTGCCGCCATTTTGGCGCTTGGCCCGACCCTTGCCAGCGCCAGCGCTGATGCAAATTGCGGCGGCAATTTTAATAGTTTCGTAAAAGGTCTTAAGAAAGAGGCGGTCTCGCGTGGGTTCACGCGCAGCTTTGCCAATTCGTTTTTCAAGACGGTCGCGCTAGACCCCAAAGTGATCCGCATGGACCGCGCGCAGGGTGTGTTCAAAATGACCTTCACCGATTTCTCGCAACGTGTCATCAGCAAAAACCGTATGGTTAACGGCAAACGCAACGCCAAGAAATACGCCAAGGTCTTTGGGAAAGCTGAGCAAACCTACGGCGTCGACAAGTCGGTCATTCTGGCTTTTTGGGCGCTTGAAACCGATTACGGCGCGGTTCAGGGCGATTTTAACACGCTCAACGCGCTGGTCACGCTGTCGCATGATTGCCGCCGTCCGGGCCTGTTTCGACCACAAATTTTCTCGGCGATGGAGCTTGCAAAACGTGGAGATTTCAGCCCCGCCACCACCACCGGAGCATGGGCGGGCGAGATCGGCATGGTGCAAATGCTGCCCGACGACATCCTCAATCGCGGCGTTGATGGCGATGGCGACGGGCATGTAAAGCTGAAAACCAGCGCACCGGACGCGATCATGACCGCAGGCCGGATGCTGAAAAACCTTGGTTGGCGTGCAGGTGAGCCGTGGCTGGTCGAGGTGAAAATCCCAAAAAACCTCAACTGGAAAAACACCGGTCTGGATCATGAAAAAACCGTCGCAGAATGGGCCAAACTGGGTGTCAAGGCGACCGGAAAAGCCCTGCCGAACGGCAGCTTATCCGCCTCGATCCTGCTGCCACAGGGCCGCAAAGGACCGGCTTTTCTGGCCCTGCCAAATTTTCGGGTTTATTTTGAGTGGAACCAATCCTTCGTCTACGTCACCACCGCCGCCTATTTCGCCACCCGCCTGAACGGAGCGCCAGTTTTTAACCCCGGAAACCCCGATCCCAGCCTGTCGGATTCAGCGATGAAACTCCTGCAAACCAAACTGGAAGCGCGCGGCTATAACGTTGGCAAAATCGACGGTATCTTGGGTAAAAACACCCGCGACGCTGTCAAACAAGAGCAAATACGCCTCGGCCTGCCGGCGGATAGCTGGCCGACTAAAAAGCTGCTGTCAAAGCTGTAATCGCGCTTTCCAATTGGCGAGAAATATCCCCGCCGGAGGCTCCCGAAGTTAACCGACCATCCGCTCGGCCAGCCCAAGGTCGACGGACACAAGCTGGCTAACCCCTTGTTCTGCCATGGTAACCCCGAACAGCCGGTCCATCCTGCTCATGGTAACGGCATGGTGTGTTATCACCAAAAATCGGGTTTTGGTTTGGTTTGTCATCTCGTCGAGCAGATCGCAAAGTCGGGTGACATTGGCGTCGTCAAGTGGTGCATCCACCTCGTCCAGCACGCAGATCGGGGCCGGATTGGCTAAAAATACCGCAAAGATCAGGGCCATCGCCGTCAAGGTTTGCTCCCCCCCCGACAACAGCGATAAGGTCGAGAGTTTCTTGCCCGGCGGCTGGCACATGATCTCAAGCCCCGCCTCCAACGGATCGTCACTTTCCACCAGCACAAGCTTGGCCTCGCCGCCGCCAAACAAGTGGCGAAACAGCATCTCAAAGTTGCGATTAACCTCTTCAAACGCCGCCAAAAGTCGCTCGCGTCCTTCGCGGTTGAGGCTGGAAATACCGGTTCGAAGCTTGGTAATCGCCGCCTCAAGATCGGATTTTTCGCCGCTCAGCGTATCATATTCCTGCTGCACTTCACGCGCATCCTCTTCTGCACGCAAATTGACCGCCCCCAACGCATCGCGTTGGCGACGCAGACGGGCCACATCGGTTTCGATCCGCTCTGATGAGGGCATTTTATCGGGGTCCCCCTCCAGAGTTTCCAACAAGGTTTCCGGTGCAAGACCCAGCTCCTCGTCTATGCGCGCCGCCGCCGTGTCCAATTGCGCCCTGGCCGCATCACTCATCGCGTCGGCCCGGGCACGATGTTCGCGCGCATCCGCGGCCCCCCGCTCAGCCTCGCGCTCATCGGCCACGGCCTGACGCAACGCGCCTTCGCCCGCGCTCAGCGCGTCTGTCGCGCTAACTTTTCGCGCATCCGCCGTCGCAATCGCCTGACCGAGTTGGTCCCGTTTGGCGGCGATTTCCTCGGGCGCAGAGGTTGCATCTTTCAGATCGGTCTCGCTCTGGGATTTACGCGCCGCCAATTCGCCCGCACGCTTAGAGGCGGTTTCAAGGCGCAATCGCCACCCACTGATTTCTTTGGTGATCTGCTGCATCCGCCGCACGCGCGCCTCGCCCTCGCGGCGCAGTTCGTCCGCCATCGAGCGTTTGGAGACCATAGCGATCCGCGCGCCCTCGACCGCCACTTTGACCGCTTCGACCTCGGCGCGGGCGCGGTCAATATCCTCAAGCCCGGCCACCGCCGCCTCGGCCTCGCGCATCATCGCGCGGTTGGCCAGCGCCTCGTCATCAAACCGCGTCACCGCCAGAGCGGCCGCCTCGGCGCGGCTATTGGCGATGCTCTGATCCGCCTCAAAACGCGCAACCGCACGCGCGGCATCCGTTAACGCCTGATCGGCAAGCCGACGTGATTGCCGACAGGTTTTGTCCCGTTCGGCCAGCACAGATAGCGCCTCCGTCAGCAAGATATGATTGCGTTTTGCCGCCTCGGCCCCGGTCGCCGCATCATTGGCCGCAGCCGAAATTTCCGCCAAACGATTGATCTGTTGCAGCCGCAGCGCAGCCGCACTTGGGGCATCATCGCCAGCGGCACAAAACCCGTCCCAGCGCCATAAATCCCCCGCGACACTGACCAGCCGCTGACCCGGCAGCAAATCGACCTGCATCCGCGCCCCGGCATCCGCATCAACCAGCCCCACTTGCGCCATTCGCCGGGCCAGAACATCCGGCACCGCCACATGATCCACCAGCGGCTCAGCCCCCTCTGGCAAGGGTTGGCGCACGTGGTAATCCGGCAATTCCGCCCAGCCTGTCCCCCCGGAATGACCAATTTCCGGCGCGCGCAAATCATCAGCGAGGGCCGCTCCCAGCGCCGCCTCATAGCCCTTTTCGACCTGCAAAACATCCAGCAACTGCCCGTCTTCGGACTGATCTCGCGCCACCAAACGACTGAGCGCATTAACCTCGGCACCCAGCGCATTTGCTTCGCCCTCGGCCTCGGACCGTGCCGCCCGCGCATCGGCTTCGCGCGCTTGCATCTCGCCGCGTTCGGTTTCCGCGTCCAACAATGCAGCCTCGGCGCGCGCCGCGTTTTCTTGCGCATCGCCTTGGGCTTTTTGGGCGATGACAAGCCGAGCATCGGCCTCGGTGACCTCTTGTGATGCCTCGACCACAGCCCCACGGGCGCGCGCAATCTCGGCCTCGTTTTTGGCCAAAGTCGCACGCCCGTCAGCCAGCAATCTGTGGGCCGATTGGTGGCGTGCCGACAGCCGCGCCACATCCTCGGTCATCTGCCCGAGATGAGCCTCGGCCTCTTGCAACTCAACGCCAGACGCGCGCGCGCCCTCACGGGCCAGATCGAGTTTTCCCTCAAACCCGACCGAGGCTTTTTGCACCGCGTCTTTTTCCCAATCCAGCCGCTCGATCGTGTCGCCTGCATCGCGGTTAAGCTCGGCCTCGCGCGCGATATCATGGGCCAGTTGCTCGATCCGTGCGCGCAAAGTCTCTATGTGATCGCGCGCGCGCATCTCTTGATCAGCCAGCGTATTTTGCTCGACTAAAAGGCGCTGCAAAACCGCCGCCGCGATGGTTTCCTCTTCGCGCAGGGGAGGGATTTTGTCCTCACAAGCACCGCGATGCCGTGCCGCTGCCGCTGCCGCCGATTGCGAGGCTGCCGCCGCTTTAGTCAATGTGCCAAGCTCCTCACCTGCCCGCAAATAAGCCAGATCCGCCTCGCGCCAACGCCGATAAAGCAACAAGCCTTCAGAGCGGCGTAACTCCTCGCCAATTTCGCGATACCGTGCAGCTTGACGCGCTTGTCGCGCCAAGACCGAAAGCTGGTTTTTGAGCTGCTCCAACACATCGTCAAGCCGCAAAAGGTTAAGATCGGCCCCGTTCAGTTTCAACTCGGCCTCGTGGCGCCGCTGATAAAGACCCGAGATCCCGGCCGCCTCTTCCAAGATCCGCCGCCGCGCCTTGGGCTTGGCGTTGATCAGCTCTGAAATCTGCCCCTGACGCACCAGCGCCGGACTATGCGCGCCAGTGGACGCGTCAGCAAACAGCATCTGAACATCGCGCGCGCGCACGTCCTTGCCGTTGGTTTTGAACGCCGAACCCACATCGCGCGTGATCCGGCGCACGATGTCGAACTGTTCATATTCGTTAAAGCCGGCAGGAGCGGTGCGGTCGCTATTGTCCAGCGTCAGCGACACTTCGGCATAGTTGCGCGCAGGCCGCGTGGCCGCTCCGGCAAAGATCACATCCTCCATCCCGCCGCCGCGCATAGCCGTCGGACGGTTCTCGCCCATGACCCAGCGCAGGGCCTCAAGCAGGTTGGATTTACCGCAGCCGTTTGGCCCGACCACGCCGGTCAGCCCGTCTGCGATCACCAGATCGGTCGGGTCCACAAAGCTTTTGAAGCCTGTCAGTCTGAGCCGTGAAAACTGCAAAATCGCGCGCCTGCCAGTGATTCCGTTGGTGATCACAGAATTTCGCCCCAACCCCCTTTGAGTCAACAGCTATCCCCGCCATATGGCAGCAATCTGCTAGTTATCCACAAGATATTGCGTAAAATCGCCCAAACATGAGGGCCATTGCCCAAAATACGGCGGCAAAATTCGCCATATTCTGGCGTTAAATGTCGCAAAACCCGATTGACCGACGGGGAGGTTTAACCCCACAAAGAAGGGTGCAAGGTTCCCCGTTGTGACGCCAAGCGTCAGGGGATGAATTGGGGGGGATGAATTGGGGGGATGAATTGAGAATGTGGACAGGGCCGACCAACCTTCGCGGCTCAGCATCGCCGTGGCCGCAGTCTCTTGGTCAACACTTGGCTTGATTTGCGGCTATTTCTGGAACAAACAGGCCGAAAATAAAAATACTGGCTGGGCGCTCATACCTCCCGCCTGACCATAAGGATAAAAAATGGCCGCGGAAATCCCCACAACCGTCGTGACAGGCTTTCTCGGTGCAGGCAAAACCAGCCTGACCCGGCACATGTTAGAAAACGCCAGCGGCCAAAAAATAGCGCTTATTATAAACGAGTTCGGCGATCTCGGCAGTGACGGCGAGATCCTCGCCGGATGCGAAGACGACACCTGTTCGGCTGAGGACATCACCAAGCTTGCCAATGGCTGCATCTGTTGCACCGTGGCTGATGAGTTCATTGTGACGATGGAAAAGCTGCTGGCCCGCGCCGACAAAGGCACGCCGATGCGCCTGACATTACAGGCGGTCGGCGCATGAGCCGGATCGTTGACATAAAACCGGGAGATCCCCGCGACCCTGCCGCAACCGCGCTGCTTCAGGCCAGCCAAGATCTGATGCGCGCGCTGTTTCCCGTCGAGAGCAACCATTTTTTGTCAACCGACGAACTTACCGGCGAAGATAGCTGCTTTTTCGTCGCCGAACTTGACGGCAAAGCCGCCGGGTGCGCGGCCTTGCTGCTCAAACACGGTTACGCCGAGGTCAAATCCATGTTCGTCGACCCCGGCGCGCGCGGGGCCAAAATCGGTACCAAACTTCTGGACCGGCTCGAGTTTGAGGCCCGCGCCCACGCCCGCCCGATCCTGCGCCTTGAAACCGGCGACGCTCTGAAAGCCGCTCAACGACTTTACCTCAGCCACGGCTTCAAAATCTGCCCCCCGTTTGGCGACTATAACGACGACCCCCGCAGCCTCTATATGGAAAAAACCCTCTGACAATCATACGTCCAAACATGCATACGTCCAAACATGCTTCTTTATGGCCCAAATATCCTTGCCGAAGGCCTCTTTTGCCTTATTGCGCGCGCCCTGCTCAACAGCCTTGTCGGCTGATTCGCCAGAAGTCTCGCCTCACACGAAACCGTGATGCATTTGGGGCGAAAAAACCCCTTTAAGTCCCAGATTTCCCTCGCAAATTGACACAGATCAAATCGCTCCCACCAAGCGCGGCCTATACACGTCTCTAGTAACACCTTCCCTGAAGGGGATTTAT
>CAYPUW010000132.1:0-6328 GCA_964413925.1 uncultured Rhodobacter sp.
GGTAAACTCTGCCTTCGAGACGGATTTTTGACTCGTAATATTTGACTTTGTTAATGGCAGCAGCATGTACTGTTTTACATTGTCTTTCAATGCGATAGCCCGAAATCTTGCGCTTGTTGGCGTTGGCACCAGCAATGCCCCCGACAATCGCGCCTGCGGTTGCGCCATTTTTATTGCCCGTCACCGCATTGCCGATAATGCCGCCAACAATCGCGCCTGCGAGGATGTTGCCGGTCTGATCTGCCCTTGAACCGCCCGAGTAAATCGGGACTTCCACGTCTTCGCACACCCGCGTTGCCTTGGGTTTTGTGGCGGTATAGACGGGGAAACTGTCAAAAACAGTGCCGTAGACCACGTGGGAATTGTAGGTTCTGGTGAAGCTCGGCAATCTCTGGGCCAGCGCGGATTGCGAGATTGCTAGCGCTCCAAACATGGCCAAGGACGCGATAAGTAGGATTTTTTTCATTTTTTATCTCCTGCGAAAGACTGGTTACGCCAAAATATCTGGGCACAGCGCAGTATAGGCCAGGATATTGCGCAAGTACAGAAAACCCCTGATCACGGGCTGGTTAGGTCTGACGTGGCGGTCGATGACGGGTTGAGTTTGGTAAGCGTTCGCAATCAGGTGACAAATTTCAACAACTCACGCAGGCTCTGATCCTCCGTCGCACCTGAGGTATCCAGTGTGCTGTTGGCGCGTCGATAGGATGTCTCGCGCATCGACAGGATACGGGAAAGGTCGCGCATGGCATCAGGATTGCCGGTCATCGGGCGCAAATCACCCTGAGCACGCACCCGCGCCATATGCTCGGACGGCAGCGCTTTTAGCCAGATGGTGGTGTAGTTGGTGAGCAAGTAGTCAAAGGTTTGCAGTTTGGCGACGATACCGCCCGAAACCGCGAGGATCAGGTCCGAATGGGTCGTGGTGATCTGCGTTAACGCCTGATATTCTAGGCGGCGATATCCCTCCTGCCCGGAGAGCGAAAACACCTCGTTCAGCCCCATGCCGCCAATCGTTTCGATCTGTTGGGTAAGCTCGACGAATGGGCGGCCGAGATGCGTGGCAGCGCGCCGCCCGAGCGTTGATTTTCCGGCCCCACGCATGCCGATCAATGCGAAGCGGCTGGCGCGGTGGTTGGGTCCGGGACGGTCCTCGCTGGCAAAAAGCTCCTCGATCTTACAACTCATCGCGTGCGAAATGCGCTTGAGCAACACGATGGAGATGTTGCCGTGCCCGCCCTCGATCTGCGCCAAATATCGAGGTGATACGCCCGAGATTTCCGACAATGCGCGCCGTGATAGGCCGAGGCCAGTGCGTTTGGCGCGGACATGGCCACCGACCAGCACCAAAAACGCGTCGATTTCACCGTCGGTGACGGATTGCGCCTCTGTTTGCGCTGCGACTTGACGTTTCACGCCATATCCTCCGCTGCTGGGGAGGTTTGCAACGCGCGAAAAACCTGCTCAAGATCATCGGGCGGACGACGGCTTTTGAAGGTTTTGGTGTCAACAAAAACCGAAACAAACTCACCTTTGAAACACTGGGTTTTGCCCTGAAATCCAACGACAGAATGGTGGATTGAGCGTGCGCCCAGTTTCAACAGCACGACCTGACACCGCAAAGCATGGCGCGGCGTGATTGGCGCGCTAAAATCAAGCGTCATGTGAACGAAAGGCGTGCCAATCCCGCGATCAACGTTCAAAGCGTACCAGTCGAGCCCGGCAACATGCCCCCACCACGCGTCAATCGACTCCAGCGCCCAATACGGAATACGGCCCGTATAGGCGATTTGCGCGGGGTCACAATCGCCCCATGTGACCCGGATTTCATGGCTGAAAGCAGGATCATTTGCCGAGACGTCAGTAGGTTTCCACATGGTATCGTCCGTCTTTCAGCATTTCTGATTTTACCGCCTGCCAGTCCTGATCTGCCCCTTTCATGATATCCAAAAATGCTGCTTCAACACCTGATTCCATCGCTTTTAACCCACAAATGTAAATATATGTTTTCCGGTCGATTAACCATTTGGTAACGGAGGCGCTGTCGGCGCGCAGCTGGTCCTGCACATAGGTTTTCGGGCTATTTTTGACACGGCTGAACGCAAAATGCTTGTCGAGAAATGCGCTCGGTACTTTGTCCAGAGGGCCAAAATAGGGCAGAGATTGCGGGGTTCTGGCCCCAAAAAATAGTTTCATAGAGCCGTTGATCCCGGCCATTTCCCGTTGTCGCTGCATGGTGAACGCGCGAAACGGAGCCGAGCCGGTGCCGGTGCAAACCATGATTAGACGGGTCTGCGCATCGTTGGGTATCAGAAAGCTACTGCCAAAAGGCCCGGTCAGGTTAACCATATCGTCACGTTTTAGGTCGCATATATAGTTAGAACACAGTCCATGATTCTCTCGTTTCACGGTCAGAGACAGGTTATTGGTGCCGGGCCGCTCGCCGGTGCGGGGGCTGGAAACTGTGTAAAGACGCAATCGGTGCGGTCTGCCGTTTTGATCCGTACCGGGGGGGGTGATCCCAATGGATTGACCTTCTAAATATGGAAAGGAGGCATTGCCAAGGTCCAAAATTATATGGCGAACATCGCTGTCAGCACCTTGTTCTGTGAGGCGAAAATTTCCCTGAACCCGTGCGCAAAGCGGTTCGGACTGGGTGAAGAGGTTTTGCACAGGCCGGGCGGCCGAAGCCGGCGCACAGGCCATCTCGCCAGCCCCTTGCTGAGCCTGCGCCAAAAGGGCAATGACATCCGCGTTTTCCATCTGCGCGTCCGCGCTGTCCAAAGTTGCGGCGACGATATCCTCTTGTTCCGGCAACTCAAACCAAACGAGCTGCTCTTGGACGGAATAAGGCGTGCTTACCACCCGCCAATTATCAATCGAGCCGGTTGGACAGGGGGCGATGCAGTGCAAGCAATGTTCACATTTGTCAGCATCCACCACGACATTATCGTCGTTATGGGTGATCGCACCGATCGGACAGGCATCCTCGCAGGTGTGGCAGCGGATACATATCTCCGGGTCGATCAGATGCTGTTTCAGCGGCTGGGTCATGAGGGTCCTTAGGCCATATGCAGTTGGACATATTCAAAGTCGCCGGGCTTGTTATCGATGCCTACGCGCGGTGGTGCGATCCATCCGGCATATCGTCCGTTTTCCCATTCGGGCTTCATCAGGGACTGAATAAAATCGCCGTCCGCCTTGGTTGGTAGCCACTGATCGGCCTGTTTTTGCCACGCCTCGTCGGAAATAACCGTGCCGTCCGGTGCAATCGGTGCGCCGGCGAAAACGCCGATTTGACGGTGAAAACCTTCATGGGGGAGGATCAACTCAAACTCGATATTATACTTGCGGAACAACGCATTCCAGCGTTTTATCCCGCCTGAAGCGTCCTTGGTATAATCATCGCGCAGGCGCATGTTAATCGCGGTTAATGCAGGGACATTGTGCAATAGTATCTGCCCGTCCACATATTCCGACACCGGGTAAGTCGCATCCTTCAGACGGTGATCATCGTCGATCTTGACCTCTTGATAGCGGCCTTTAATTCCTGAATTAAACGCGTTTGCGGCGTTGGTGGAGACTTCCGCTCCGAACAGATCAAGCGATAACGTGTAATGCAGGTTGAGCTTTTTCTGAATGGTCGGCAGGTCAATCACGCCAAGCGCGCGGATTTTTTCGATGTCGTAAGGATCGCCGATACCAGCCTCGTTCATGGCCTCGCAAGTGCGCTGAATCGTACGCCCCACGCCAGTTTCACCGACGAACATGTGATGCGCTTCTTCGGTCAGCATGAAACGACAGGTGCGGCTGAGCGGATCGAACCCCGATTGTGCCAGTGCTTCGAGCTGCATTTTCCCGTCGCGGTCGGTGAAATAGGTGAACATGAAAAACGAGAGCCAGTCCGGCGTCGCCTCGTTAAATGCCCCCAGCATCCGTGGCTTCTCAACCGAGCCGGATTGACGTTGTAACAGCTCAGCACTTTCCTCACGCCCATCTTTGCCGAAATATTTTTGCAAAATATAGACCATCGCCCACAGGTGCCGCGCCTCCTCGACATTGACCTGAAACAGGTTGCGCATGTCATAAAGCGAGGGCGCGGTGGCACCGAGGAAGCGTTGCTGCTCGACCGAAGCGGGTTCGGTATCGCCCTGAATGACCACGAGGCGGCGCAGCATCGAGCGGTATTCACCCGGAACGTCTTGCCAAACAGGCTCGCCCAAATGCTCGCCACACGGGATAGTGCGCCCTTCGACCTGCGGAGCCAACAACACGCCCCAGCGGTATTGCGGCATTTTCACATAGTCAAATTTCGCCCAGCCTTTGGGATCAACGCTGACTGCTGTGCGCAGATAAACCAGGCTTTCCTGAAAGCCGTCCGGGCCTTGTCCCTGCCACCAATCAAGATAGCCTGGATGCCATTTCTCGAGCGCTTTCAACACCTTGCGGTCGTCAGAGAGGCCAACATTGTTGGGAATTTGGGTGTCATAACTGACATTCATGAGATCAGCCATCATGGCCTCCTTGGGTTGTGTGTTCAGACCCTGCGCCGGTCAAATTTGCCGCGTTGCCCGCTGCCATAGCTTTGTAGTGCGCCGTTTTTTCCGACCGCGTTGGGGCGTTGAAAAATCCAGTTTTGCCATGCGGTCAGGCGACCAAAGATTCGGGTTTCCATGGTCTCGGGGCCAGCGAACCGCAAATTCGCCTCCATGCCGGTGAGCGCATCGGGGGAAAAACTTGTGCGCTCTTCCAGAAATACGCGAATTTCATCTTCCCAGTCGATGTCATCCAGCGCGAATGTGATGAGGCCAAGCTGGTCCGCATCCTCGGCCAATAACGGGGTATTGATCTGTGTTTTGGCTGTTTTGACAGCTTGGGGAGCGCCCAAAAACCGGGTTTGGAGCCGGGTGAGGTCGTTGGACATGGGGAAAGGCGCAAAGTTCGCCTCCGTTAACATGATCACCGCCTCGGGGCGATTGTTGCCGTCAAACGCGCCGTCGGCCATGTAGGATCGGTCAACCGCGAACAGCAATTCGGCCAGAACGCCGCAAAAACACGAACCCGGCTCCACCAATGCCACCAACGTGCGGGAGGTCAGATCGACGCGTTTCAGCACGCGCTTCCAGTAAAGCAGTATTTCGCGTGCCAGCCAGTGATCGCGATTGGCCAGCAAAAACGCCTCGTGATCACCAAGCAGGGTGGCGTCGCCGGCGGTTTTGAATAAGATCAGGCCGGTCTCGATTTCATTGAAACGCAGATGCAAAAGGGCGTCGTCAAGTTCGCGTGCACAGCGCAGCATCCACGTATCGCTGCCCTCCGATTGCAGTTGATCGGTGGTGGCCGGGGCCGGGTTTTTTGGCGCATGAATGGTGATAGTTGCGATGCCCTTGGCGCGGTCCAGAGCGACTTCGACGGTGGAGTAACTGAGCGATCCATTTGCAGAAATTCGCCGCGAAATTGGTGAGAGGTTGATGCCCGTCTGCGGTTTGCCCGGCGCATTTTTGGTCGCGAATGATTTAGCGCGCGCCGCGACCATCTCGTCGAATTTTGAATTTGGCACCACCTCGTCCACGAGGTTCCATTCGAGCGCCCGCGCCGCGCGCACCCCTTCTTCCAGCGAGCAGAAAACATCGGCCAGATCACGCCGGACTTTGCGTTTGTCGGTCACGCGGGTCAGGCCGCCAGTTCCGGGTAGAACCGCCAGCAGCGGCACCTCGGGGAGGGCGACATTTGATGTCCCGTCATCGGTCAGAATGATGTGGTCACAGGCCAGCGCCAACTCGTATCCGCCGCCCGCACAAGAGCCTTTGATTGCGCAGATATAGCTCTGGTGGGACTCGCGCCCGGCGGCCTCAAACGTGTTGCGGGTCTCGTTGGTGAACTTGCAAAAATTAACCTTATGGGCATGTTCGGCCCCACCCAACATGCGGATATTCGCGCCCGCGCAAAATACGTTATCCTTGCCCGATTGCAGCACCACAACGCCGATTTCCGGGTGCTCAAACCGCAGGCGCTGAACGATGTCGGCCAGCTCTATATCCACGCCAAGATCATAAGAGTTGAGCTTGAGTTCATAGCCCTCAAACAGGCCGCCATCCGGGTCGACATCCATGTAAAGATTGGCCACATCGCCCGCATATTCAATCCGCCAATGGCGATAATCCGAGGGTTGCGTTTGAAAGTCGATCGGTTTGGTCATTTGTTGTCCGTTCACAGAATTCGTTCAGTATAGCGTGCAATATACTTCATAGTCAATTCACGAGATCGCCATGAATCTGGTAAAAAATGAACTATAATGCAAGATTTCGGACGAATCCGATGATTTCAT
>CAYPUW010000133.1:0-6220 GCA_964413925.1 uncultured Rhodobacter sp.
GGGCCGCCATGAACAAACGCGGGATTGTTTTCAAGCGTCTGCACCAGATTGGGCTGCATGGCTTGCTGCAACAGCACCGTCATCGCCCCGTCAGCCTTGATATCGCGACAATAAATCGGAGTTTTGTCGCGGCGATAGGCGACAATGATGCTGCCAAGACGCTTTTGCAAATCTTCCAGATCATTGGACAGACACAAGATCGCCATCACCTCGGAGGCAACCGTGATGTCAAATCCGGTTTGACGCGGAAAGCCGTTAGCGATGCCGCCAAGCGAGGTCACGGTGTCGCGAAGCGCGCGGTCGTTCATGTCCAAAACCCGACGCCACACCACTCGACGTTCGTCGATTTCTAGGCTGTTGCCCCAGTAAATATGATTGTCAATCATCGCACTCAGCAGGTTATGAGCGCTGGTGATGGCGTGAAAATCGCCGGTGAAATGCAGGTTCATCTCTTCCATCGGCACGATCTGCGCATAGCCCCCGCCAGCGGCACCGCCCTTCATCCCGAAACATGGGCCAAGTGACGCTTCACGAATACAGATCGCAGTGTGCTTGCCAATTCGGTTCATCCCGTCGGCCAGCCCGACTGTCGTGGTGGTTTTCCCCTCGCCCGCCGGTGTGGGATTTATCGCCGTCACCAAGATTAGCTTGCCGTCTTTTTTGCCGCGCTGCGCCTTAATAAAGCTGGCCGAGACTTTGGCCTTGTCATGTCCAAATGGCAGCAGATCCTCGCTGGGAATGCCCAGTTTCGCGCCAATCTCTTGGATAGGCAGCTTCTTGGCTTCGCGAGCGATCTCGATATCCGACTTATAGGCCATTCGAATTTCCTTTTTCTGTACACAATGGAATGCTGTTCAAATAAAGGTATATCGGCCAGCGAGGGCACAGCGCCAACTCTTTCCGACATATTTGGGGTAGGAATCGCCGCGTGCTGCCCTTGGGGTTTGTTTAGGCAGATAAGTGAGGCCAAACCGGCTGGCTTGGCACATGCAAACGCACCGGATCACCAAGCGAGATCGGGCCCTCGCGCTCTACCCAGCAGGTCACCCCGCGAAGGCCTTTTGCCGCCGGTTTGAATGCTTTGCCAAAGCCGGGATTGAGTTTGTCAATTTCGACCGCAGGCAAAACGCACGGGCGGTTTTCCATGTCCACCGTCAGGGTTGCCCCACTTGCAAACTGCAATCGAGACGATGGCGGGACCAGCGTGAAATCGGGAATCCCGGACACCACCATCGACGCGCCAAGCGCGCTTGGATCAAGAACGTCCAAACCGATTTTCTGCGCGATTTCTTCAAGCTCTTGTTGTGACAAAACACTGAATTGTCTGGTATTGCGAATCTCGGTGCCGCGAGGATATTGCGCGGTTACGCGGCTGCACGAAGCCCGCGTCAGACCGGCGTGGCTCTCGTCTTGAGCGCCCGCAAACGTCGCTTTTAATGTTTGGAGCGGGCTTGAAGCCAAGCCTTGCGCGCGATCCAAAACCTGACCCAAATACGTGACCGTGCCATAAAACTCGGTCGGTCTCAATGCAGGCATGTGTTCGCTCCGACATTTGGGGTGTGGTCACGCCAGTGTTGTCGGAATTAGCCGGAGCCGCAACCACAAAACAACTCCGCCCGACACTATGGTCGGGCGGGGAGGTACGCGTGTTGCGTTTGCGCTTAGGTCGACGGTTCGGGCTTTAGGCCGCCGTCGTTTGGCATCTTTGGTTTGGCGGTTTTGGGGATCGCTGTGACACTCGCCGGAGTGCCGGTCGAAGAAGGCGTATCATCCTCGTCGTCACCACGCTTAAGTGCCTCACCAGCGATTACTTTTGTGATCTCGCCACCAGTCAAAGTCTCGTATTCCAACAAGCCTTGGGCAAGCCGCTCGAGATCCTCCGATTGCTCGGTCAATATCCGTTTGGCGGTCTGATACCCGGTATCGACCAAGCGCCGCACCTCGGCGTCAATTTGCTTGCGCGCATCTGGACCAGCCACGAATTGCGAGCCTTGCGGGCCAAGATAGCTTTGCTGTTCGGTGACATATTCGATATTTCCAAGCTCGTCAGACATGCCAAATTGCGTGACCATAGCGCGCGCAATGCGGGTTGCTTGCTGAATGTCGGATGAAGCACCGGAGGTTACGTTTTCGGGGCCGAAAATCAGTTCCTCAGCCACTTTACCCCCCATCGCCATGGCGATTTTCGAGTTATATTTGGTCTTGGTCACCGACAGTTGATCCCGTTCCGGCAGCGACAACACCAAGCCGAGCGCGCGTCCACGCGGAATAATCGTCGCCTTGTGGATGGGGTCATGCTGCGGCACGTTCAAGCCGACAAGGGCGTGACCCGCTTCGTGATAAGCCGTCAGCTTTTTTTCGTCCTCGGTCATCACCATCGAACGACGCTCGGGACCCATCATGACCTTGTCCTTGGCGTTCTCGAAATCCTCCATCGTGACAAAACGTTTGCCGGTACGTGCCGCCATCAGGGCAGACTCGTTGACCAGATTGGCCAAATCCGCGCCGGAAAATCCGGGGGTGCCACGGGCGATGATGCGCAAGTCAACATCAGGTGCCAGCGGCGTTTTACGCGCATGCACGTTGAGGATTTTTTCGCGGCCCTTGATATCAGGGTTCGGCACCTGAATTTGGCGATCAAACCGACCGGGGCGCAGCAAGGCCGGGTCCAAGACATCGGGGCGGTTGGTGGCGGCAATCAGGATCACGCCCTCATTGGCCTCAAACCCGTCCATCTCGACTAAAAGCTGGTTCAAGGTTTGCTCGCGTTCGTCATTGCCGCCGCCATATCCGGCACCACGATGGCGTCCGACCGCGTCAATCTCGTCGATAAACACAATGCAGGGCGCGTTTTTCTTGGCTTGCTCGAACATGTCACGCACGCGACTTGCACCAACGCCCACGAACATTTCGACGAAATCCGAACCGGAGATGGTAAAGAACGGCACCGCCGCCTCGCCAGCAATCGCTCGTGCCAGCAGGGTTTTACCCGTTCCCGGAGGGCCAACCAGCAACGCGCCTTTGGGGATCGTGCCGCCAAGGCGCGTGAATTTAGTGGGGTCGCGCAGGAAATCGACGATCTCTTCCAGCTCCTCCTTGGCCTCGTCAATACCGGCCACATCGTCAAAGGAAACCCGCGTTGATTTTTCCGTCAGCAGCTTGGCTTTGGACTTGCCAAACCCCATTGCGCCACCACGTCCACCGCCTTGCATGCGGTTCATGAAGAAAATCCACACGCCAACCAACAGCAGAATTGGGCCGAACAAGGTAAAGAAACTTACCAGCCCCGACTGCTCCTGAGATTTGGCGTTGATTGCAACATTTGCCTTCAGCAGCCGATCGGTGATCTTTGCCGATGCAGGCAGAATAGTTACGTATTCCTTACCATTGGTATCTTTGGCGTAAATCTTTTCGCCATCCAAAGTAACACTTTGAACTTCTCCCCGGTTCACACGATCAATGAAGGTCGAAAAGTTCACATTTTGCGATCCCGTCGACGTCTGGCTAGAGTTGAACATGTTAAAAAGGGCGACGACCAACAGAAAAAGGACGACCCAGAAAGCGATATTTCGTGTGTTTCCCAAAACACGGCTCCTTAAAAATCAGGACTGGTCAGCATGTGCCACCAGAATTGAGCATAACATAGGCATCCACGAGAAGGATTCAATGCGATAAAAGTGAGGTAAAATAGTGTTCGGCACCTTTTTGCAAGTGACATTTCCATCCCTGAGGCCACCCTGTAAGCGGACTTGCGCGCAAACGCTGCCCCTGCCAGATCGCCGGTAAGGGCAACAGGCTGTCGCGGGGCTGATCGTCAAGCGGCGTTTTGCTCTGCAATCTGGCCTCTGCAAGCCCTTTTTCTCCCAGTGCTGCAATGTGATATTTCTGGCTTGTGTTATCACCGACAAAGACCCAACGGCGATCCCAAATCTGATCCGGGCGCGCCGTGAGAGCGGCCACCGCGTTGGGTTCGCGACTGATGCGGATCAGGCTTTGCGCAGGTTTGGTGATAAAACAGCCAGAAAGCGTCGTTTTACGCACATGCGAAATTTCTTTTACCAAGGATATCAATGCCTTACGTCGTGGCGGATAAATTTCGCCACAAACCCATCTCAGAGAATGCCCCATCAATCGCAGCTTGAACTCATCGCAGAGCGCGAAAAACTGCTCTGCCTCAAGCTCGACATCGCCAGTGGGGGTGACCCTGCAAATCTTTCGCGCGATCTTTAGGCTTTGCACTTCAAGCGCGTGTCTGGCGCTAGTCATTCGTTCAGCCGTATCCACCAAACCTTGCGAGGTCAGGCCCATTTCGTGTGCGCGCACCAGAAGATTACGAATTTTAACCCGATCAAATCTTAAGTCATCATTGCTCGGGTCTTCCGACCAGCCAAGGTTCTTCGCTCGCAAAAAATCCCGCAACTCGGCGCGGCTAAGCCCGAGAAGTGGGCGACACCATGACATATCCCCGTCCTTGCGACAGTTTGCCATGCCCGCCAAACCGTCCACACCAGAGCCACGCAACAAGCGCATCAGCACGGTTTCCGCTTGATCGTCCTTGGTGTGACCAAGTGCTACCACGTCAATTTTATGCTCGGCGGCCCAGTCCCGGATCAAGCCATAGCGCGCATTTCGGGCGCTATCTTGCAAATTTCCCCGGCCTTGCCAACCGCTCCATGTAAGAATGTCGTGGGGAATGCCAAGGTTTGCGCAGAGCCGCGCCACTTGTGCTGCTTCGGTTTTGGCGGCCTTGCGCAACCCGTGATCAACTGTAACAGCTCTGATCTTCACATCGCGCACGCGCGCCCATTTGATGATCAACAACAGCAAAGCGGTTGAATCTCCCCCCCCAGAGATCGCAACACCGACCGAGGAGAGGTCTGTGCCGCCAAGACAAGACGCCATGCTTAGGTCGAATTCTGGCGTTAAATCCAGCGTCAAGCGCCGCATTGCAGGGCTTGCATCTTGTCCTTGGCCTGCTGGCCCGCATCCGATCCGGGATAACGTGTATCAACCTCGTTCAGGGTCAGGCACGCTTCTTCCTTCTGGCCAATTTCATTGAGACTGAAGCCAAGCCGAAACAGGGCGTTCGGCGCGAGATCACCCTTGGGGGCGGCGCTGAAGCTTTGCAAAAAACTGCGCGCGGCATTGCTCCAATCTCCGAGGCTTGCCAGCGCCTCACCGCGCCAATATTGCGCATCACCCGACAAAACCCCGCCGGGATAGGTGTCGCCATAAGCTGCGAACAAATCCGCCGAGTTTTTGTAGTCGCCGTTATCATAGGCGAGTTTGGCCGCGTCGAAATCCGCCTGCTCGCCGACCGCCAGATCAGTACTGGGGGTTTGTGGCGGCGTGATCAGAACCGGCGGTTTGCCTGCCTGATCACCACCAAGCGTGGTGGTTTCGCCCAATTTCGAGACGTCGCCGCCCTCAAGCTCGACCAGCCGAAATTCCAGATCGCCAATGCGGTTGGTGCCATCTTTAACGATTTTCTCGATCCGAAACTGCAACTCTTCGACATTGCCGGTAATGCGCCGCAACTCGCCCTCAAGCGTATCAAGCCGCTGCTGCGTCGCCCCCTTGCCGCCGGTGTCGATCCCGGCATTTCCGGTGGTGGACAGCTCGGTTTTAAGCTGCTGTATCTCGACATAAAGAAAGCTCAGCTCCTGGCGGATATCGGCCAGCGTTTCGGTCTTGGTCTGCGCCCAAGCGTTGGTGGCAATCAGGCTTGCAAACACGATCATCAACAGTCCGCGCGCAAATTTCATCGTAAAGCCCTCGCCTAAATATTACCGGCGGACAGAACCGTCACCGCACGACGGTTCTGTGACCAGCAACTCTCGTTTGAACAAACCGCGACTGGACGCTCCTTGCCGTAAGTAACGGTTGAAAGTCGGCTATCGGCCACGCCTTTGTTAACGAGATAGGTTTCCACCGCACTCGCGCGCCGCGCCCCAAGCGCCAGATTGTACGCGCGCGTTCCCCGTTCATCCGCATGACCCTCAATCAACGCGCTATACGAGGTATTTTGCGTCATCCAGGCCGCCTGCCCGTCAAGAACCGAGCGGGCCTCGGCCGTCAGCGTGGTTTGATCTAGCGCGAAAAGCACCCGATCCCCGATTGAGGTGGCAAAAAACTCCGGGCTGTTTGCCTTGAATGTCGACCCGTTCGCCCCGCTATTGGGGATGCTCGAGCTACACGCGGCAAGCGCCAGAAGGCTTGC
>CAYPUW010000134.1:0-6179 GCA_964413925.1 uncultured Rhodobacter sp.
GCCTTGGCTTTGAGGCGTTCTAAGGTGGCAAAAGAAAAGACGCAAGCGAGGCTATATGTCTGATTTAATTGATGACCCAGAACCGGGTCTGAACGCGCCCGAGTTTTCGGTGTCCGAGCTTTCCGGCGTGGTCAAACGCATGATCGAGGGCGAGTTTTCGCATGTGCGCGTCAAGGGCGAGATCGGGCGGGTTTCACGCCCGGCTTCGGGCCATATCTACCTTGATCTCAAGGATAATCGCGCCGTGCTGGCGGGGGTGATCTGGAAAGGCGTCGCCGCCCATCTCAACACCCAACCAGAGGAGGGGATGGAGGTGGTCGCGACTGGCCGTTTGACCACTTTTCCCGGACAATCGCGCTATCAGATGGTGATCGAAAACATCGCGCCTGCCGGAATTGGCGCGCTGATGGCGATGCTGGAAAAACGCAAAAAGGCGCTCGCGGCCGAGGGGTTGTTTGATGACGCCAAAAAGACGGCGATCCCCTATCTGCCAGAGGTTATCGGCGTTATCACCTCGCCAAGTGGTGCGGTGATTCGCGATATTTTGCACCGTTTGCGCGATCGTTTCCCGCGCAAGGTGCTGATCTGGCCGGTGACGGTGCAGGGGCCTAAATCGGCCACCGAAGTTGCCGCCGCGATTGACGGGTTCAACCGGCTTGAGGTGGGTGCTGCCATCCCGCGCCCTGATTTGCTGATTGTCGCCAGAGGCGGCGGTTCTATCGAAGATCTCTGGGGATTTAACGAGGAGGCCGTGGTTCGCGCCGCTGCCGCCAGTGCCATACCGCTTATTTCGGCGGTCGGCCACGAGACCGATACCACGCTAATCGACTATGTCTCCGACCAGCGCGCGCCTACGCCAAGTGCCGCAGCAGAGCTGGCGGTTCCGGTTCTCGCCGATCTTTTGGCCCATCTGGCAAAGCTGGAGGAGCGGCGGGTAAGGGCCATGTCCGCAGCGTTGCAAGTGCGCCGTCAACGGGTTCGCGATCTGGCTCGCGGGTTGCCACAACCGGGCGAACTGGTGGCGCTACAATCGCAACGGTTGGACCATTTAGCGGATCGTTTACCCAAAAGCCTGCGCAGTGCGACCGAGATTAAACGAGTGCAGATGCTTAAAGCTTCAGCAGCCTTGCGTCCGCAAGTATTGAAGCAATCAATTATTATAAAAAGGACGTATTTGGAACGTCTTGCAGCGAGTTTCTCACAAGTTGCGCGAAGTAGAACAGAACGTCAACGAGCGCGTTTGGATGGTTTGGAGCGCATGCGCCTTACCCTTGGCTATCAACAAACGCTGGCCCGAGGCTATGCGGTTATTCGTGACCTATCTGGGGCTGTGATCACAAAAAGAAAACCGGCGGCAGCGGCCAAGGGTTTGGAGATTGAATTTCAGGATGGTCGCGTGAAAATTGACCCTGTCCAGAAGGGTGCGACTACCAAAAGACCTGTGAGCGCAGGCAAATCCTCCGAACAAGGCAGCTTGTTTTGAAACTCATCACTCCAGATCGCTCTAGCCTTTTGGATTTGTCAGCATAAGGCCAAAAGCCCCGCCATAAAACAGCAAAGCCCCGCCCAGCAGAGGCAGCAGATCGCCGTTAAACGCAAGCCCGATGGGGATGGCTAACAAAACCCCGAACATGGTGCTGACCGCGCCGATGATCGCGGATGCCATACCGGCAATATGGCCCATCGGCTCCATCGCCAAAGCGTTGAGATTGCCAATCGTCAGTCCGGGGACGAAGAACGCGATAACTGACCACAGCAAAAAGATCGGGAAATATGTGTCGGGCGAGGCTCCGCTAAGATAGAGGTAGGCTGTAAACCCAACTGTGATCACAAACATGACTCCTAACGCAATAGTTGCCATATGGCGCATACCAAACCGCAGCACGAGTGTTGCGTTCAATATCCCTGCAGCACCGGAAAGTGTTGCGATTCCAGCGAAGTAGAAGGGGAAGTTAAGGCCGGAATCGAAGATATCGACGAACACTTGTTGCGCCGAGCTTATGTAGGCGAACAAGGCGCCAAAGATCAAAGAGAGCGCGATCGTGTAGACCACAACCACCCTTGATGTGGCCACTTCCCTGATTGCGGCACCGTAAGTCGTCAAGCGGAAAGGGCGGCGTTTTTCGACCGGATGCGTCTCTGGTTGGCGCAGGCCCATCCAAGTCAGGCCGAGCAAGGCGAACAGGATGAACGCAACGAAAATGCTGCGCCAGCCAAACATTTCGGTCAGATTCTGGCCGATTAGCGGGGCCACGGCAGGCACGAGAACAAACAATGTCATCGCAAACGACATCACCCGCGCCATCATGCGGCCTGAATATTGATCCCGAACCATAGCGATGGTGACCGTGCGCGGGGCCGACACGCCAATCCCCTGAATAAATCGCGCGATCAGCAGCATGGTCAGAGACCCCGCAAAAATCGCCATCACATTTGCGGCGACATAGAGCAAAAGCCCGCCTAAAATCACCGGCTTGCGCCCAAGCGAGTCTGACATCGGTCCGGTGACAAGTTGGCCAATGCCGGTGCCGAGAAGAAAAATTGTGATCACAAGCTGGGCGCGGTTAACGTCGCCAAGGTTCAAATCCTGCGCGATGCGTGGAAAAGCTGGCAACATCGCATCCGAGCCAAACGCAATCATCGCAAACATGACCGCAATAAGGGCGATAAATTCGGCGAAGGGCAGAGGGGGCTTGGTCACGCAGTTTTCTGCCCGTCATTGGCGGAAATTTCGTCGATTACCTTCAGCCACATCTCGGCGGATTGCGCCCCTTGGACCACATAGTGATTGTCAACGATGAAGCAGGGAACGCCGCGCACACCCTTTTCGCGGGCGTTTTTGTCGCGCTTACGAATGCCGTCGCGATCCACATCTTGGGCCAGCAATTTGCCGATCTTTTTGCGCTCCATACCCACCGATGCGGCAATATCCATCAACACCTGATGATCGGAGATGTCCTGACCCTCCTCAAAATAGGCGGTGAAAAGCTTGGAGACTACCTCGGTCTGCACCCCTTCAAGCCCGGCCCAATGGATCAGCCGATGCGCGTTGAGCGTGTTGGGCGTGCGCAAGATTTTCTCGAAATTGACAGTAACGCCAACCTCTTCGGCCGCCTCTGCAATTTGCGAATAGACACTGATCGCGCCCTCTTTGCCGCCAAACTTCAGCTCCAGATACTCGCGCCGGTCCATGCCCTCGGGCGGCATCTCGGGGTTAAGCTGAAACGGATGCCACTCTATTTCAAACTTGTGATCGGGGCGCGCGGCGAGGGCGGCGTCTAGCTTGGCCTTGCCAATCGCACACCACGGGCAAATCGGGTCCGAGATAATATCCAGCTTGGTCATGTCATGTCCTTGAACAGGCGCGCTAGTTCACCGCGCCGCAATTTTCCGTTGGTTCCGGTTGGTAAGCTGTCCAGTCGGCGAAATACCCGTGGGCATTTATACCGCGCCAAACGGCCGCTACAAAAGCGTGCCAACTCGTCTGCCGCCAACTCTATGCCCGATTGGTAGAAAGCTGCAATCACGAATGTATCAGCTTTGATCTCAACTGCCGCGCAGGCCGACTGACTGATATCGGGGTGGGTGTTGAGCACCGATTCGACTTCGATCGGTGACACACGATAGCCGCCCGCATTCATCATGTCGTGGTTGCGACCAAGATAGGTGATCCAGCCGCTCGCCTCCATCGAGACGGTGTCGCCGGTTAAAAACCACGGATCATCCGGGCGAGATTTGCCGACGGGTTTTTGCCCCAGATAGCCCAGCATCAGACCCGGATCGGACTTGCTGACGGCGAGGGTGCCGGGTTGGCCGAGCTGCACCGGCTGGCGGTTTTTGGGGTCAAGAACGGCGATGCTGCGCCCCGTTTGCGGGCGCCCCAAATGCGCGCCTGTCGCCGGATGTTCAGGGGAGGCGGAGATGAAGGTTGAAAGTTCGGTCATGCCGTAAGCCTCGTGGATCAGGCGGTTGGTTCGGCTTTTCCATTCCTGTCTGATTTTCCCTCCGAGCTTCTCCCCGGCCGAAAGACAATGGCGCAAACGCGGGAACTCAAGTGGCATCTTCAGCTTTAATATCTGCCTGTAAATCCCCGGAACTGCTGCGAAAATACTAACGTCACGGGTTTTGATAACTTGGGCCAGAGCCGCGCGATCAAGATCAGGTGCGGCCACCAGCGAAGTCGCCCCGATTGCCCAAGGATCGCATAATCCGGTGCCAAGTGTATAGGTCCAGTTGAACGCGCCGGCATGCAACAGCCGATCTTGCGGCGTCAGGCCCATCCAGTCTTGCCACATCATGCGCCGCGCCCAAATCGCGCGATGGGCATGGCAAACCGCGTGGGGTCTGCCCGAATTTCCCGACGTATAAACGATATAGGCCATCTGGTTGGGATCGCCCATGACCACTTCGCCAAAGCTATGCTCGGCGGCGCTTTTTATCTGTGGTGCCAGCATCATGGGGCAGGGAGGAGCCTTGGGCGGAGCAACTCCGTCACCTATGCAGATGAGCGACGGCTGAACCTCGTCAATCATCGCCGCAACCTCGGGTTCGGTCAGCTCACTTGAGGTTGGAACCGGCACCAATCCGGCCCAAATCGCCGCCAAAAACAGAATGGGAAAGTGGATATCATTGCCAAGTCGCAGCATGATGCGGGCTTGTGGCGGCAGATCCATCGCCTGAAATGCGCCTGCGGTGGCGCGAACGGCGCTCCAAAGCCGGTCATAGCTCCAGGTTTCAACCCCGTGTTGGGACAGAATTTCAATCGCAATTTTGTCCCGATCGGCCAAACCTGCGGCCATAATATAGGCGGCCATATTAAAAGGGTCGGGGCACGCGGGCGCGGGGCCGGTATCAAACAGGGACAGATTGCTCATGTGATTTGCTACCTTGCCAAATGCATGCTCGCAAGACGGCAATTAAGATGGGCCGAAAAGGTGATGCGCACAAAAAAACGCCCTCACAAGGAGGGCGTTAAGTTATTGAGGCAGGTTTCATACAGGCAAGAAACCTATCGAGCAGTGAGTGTGTTATACAAAACATCCGGGGACTCGCCAAGTTAAATTTGAAATTTTCATGGCAGTTCAGTAGGCTAGGGCGAATATCCCCGCAGACTGGACAGGATTGTTGCGCAGATGACACGACTCCCCTTTAAACAAATTATTCGCGCATTGGTTTTATTGGCAATAATTGCCGTCCCACGGCTTGCCCTCGCCGCCCCCAAACATGGCATAGCTATGTATGGAGACCCGGCTCTACCACCTGATTTTGTGTCACTACCCTATGCCAACCCCAATGCGCCCAAAGGTGGGCGAATCGTTTTTGGCGAGCGTGGTGGCTTTGATTCGTTCAATCCCTATATTCGCAAGGGCCGCGCCCCGTGGGGCGTGCGCGTCCATGTCTACGAGACGTTAATGGGGCGAAATTGGGGCGAGCCATTCTCTTTGTACGGGCTTTTGGCCGAATCGATAGAGACCGGACCGAATCGCCAATGGGTCGAATTTACCCTGCGCAAAGAGGCGCGCTTTTCCGATGGCTCGCCGGTCACGGTTGAGGACGTGATCTGGTCGTTTAAGACGCTGGCCGAAAAAGGGGTGCCGCGCTATGCCAACTCGTGGAGGAAAATCGCAAAAACCGAGCAAACCGGCCCGCGTTCGGTTCGTTTCACCTTCAATCAGGTCGACCGCGAGCTGCCGCTGATCCTTGGTCTGCGCCCGGTTATGAAGAAATCCAATTGGGACGGGCGCGAGTTTGGTGACAGCTCGCTTGATCTGCCCATCGGCAGCGGGCCGTATGTGGTCGGTGATTTCGAGGCCAACCGCTTTGTCAGCTTTGTGCGCAATCCCGACTATTGGGGCCGAAACCTGCCCTATAATAAAGGTCTGAACAATCTGGATGAGATCAGATACGAATATTTCAACGACAGCTCGGTGATTTTTCAGGCCTTCACGGCAGGCGAGCTTTCAGTTTACCGCGAGAATAACGCCCAGAAATGGGAGGATCAGTATAATTTCTCCGCCGTGACCAGTGGCGAGGTGGTGAAATCGATCATTCCCAATGGCCGCCCGTCGGGGATGCGTGGTTTTGTGTTCAACACGCGGCGTGAGATTTTCAAGGATTGGCGGGTGCGTGACGCGTTGATTGATGCGTTTAATTTTGAGTTTATCAATCAGGTGATCAAC
>CAYPUW010000135.1:0-6174 GCA_964413925.1 uncultured Rhodobacter sp.
CCATCAGCCCACGGGATCACCGCCCAACTAACAATCGCCAGCACGAACGCAATCATCGGCGCGAGAAAGTAAACCACCTTGTCGGCACCCGCAGGAACCACGATTTCCTTAACGATATATTTGATAAAGTCGGCAAAGCTTTGCAACAGGCCAAACACGCCCACCACATTGGGGCCTTTGCGCATCTGCACAGCGGCCCAGATTTTACGGTCCGCATACATCAAAAACGCCAGCGCGACCAACAAAAGGACCGTCACCAACAGCGCCTCACCAAGGATCAGTAGAAAAATCCCGAAATTGGTCTCATAGAAGAAATGTACCATATTTTATTCCATCCCCAACGCGGCCTAAACCGTCGGTATCCCGTCATCTTTGCAGTTTGCTACAACCACTTCAGCGTCCAGCGTCAGTGATCCCCGAGGCAGGGCTGCTGAGATGGTATAAACCGCATCTCCGCGCCAGATACCATCGCTTTCTTGAACTTTTGTGCGCACATGTCGTGCAAATCCGAACCCCCGGATCAGCGCATATTGCGCCGCCGCGCATTTTGCGTAATCGGCAACGTCAGCCTTGCTGCGCGCGCCCTTCATCTCGACCAGAAAATCAACCAGATCATTATCCAGCAAGCGGGTTTCAATGCTGAGATATTCCGGCGCGAAATTGCTTAGGCCCTGCCCGTTTTGCCCCGCCGTGTTGCCACAAGCAGACAGCCCGCCCAAAAGGGCAAGCGAAAAGCCGGTGGTCATGGGGCTGGGCATAAGCATAACCGTCTACTCCGCCGCCACAGGCTGTTGGCGCGCCTCGGCCATCGCCGACAACTCCGCCATCACGCTGGAGGCCCGAGCGATTGGATTGGTCAAGTAGAAATCCTTGACAACAGGGGTGAATTTCCCCGCCTTCAACGCCGTTTCGTTCTCGGCCTGCCACGCATTTTTGCTCACCTGATCTATATCGGCCAAATGTGGATGCGCCGCCATCATCGCAGCACGAAGCGCCACCAGACTGTCATAAGGCAACGTCGCCCCAAGCTCTGCTGATAACGCGCGAATGATCGCCCAGTTTTCCTTGGCCTCGCCCGGTGCAAATCCTGCGCGCATCGCCAATTGAGGGCGCCCTTCGGTGTTCACAAACAGCGCGTTCTCCTCGGTATAGGCCGCGCTTGGCAAGATCACATCGGCACGGTGCGCACCACGATCGCCGTGGCTGCCCTGATAGATCACAAACGGGCCGTCCTTGATGTCGATCTCGTCAGCCCCAAGGTTGAAAATCACTTCGGCTCCGGCCAGTGCTGCGGGCAAACCGCCCTTGGTGGCAAAGCCCACATCAAGCCCGCCAACCCGCGCCGCGGCCGTGTGCAGAACCAAAAATCCGCTCGCGGTATTTTCGGCTATCTTCATCGCCGCCGCTAAAATCGCCGGACCAGTTGGCCCGATTAAGGCCCCCTGCCCGATGATCACCAGCGATTTCTTGGCTTTGATCTCGTCTGAGCCACCCATATCCAGCACGGATTTGAGTGCGCTCATATCATCGCCCACATGGGTCACATCATAGGTCAGATCACACGCTGCCCCGACCAAGGCCACCTCGGCCCCCGCCAGCCATGCTTTGCGAATACGCGCATTCAAAACCGGCATCTCGTCGCGCGGATTGGTGCCGATCAGCAAAATTCTCTCTGCGGTATCAATATCTTCAATCGAGGCATTGCCCACATAGCCCGCCCGATTGCCCATCGGCAAATGCGCGCCATCGACCCGACATTCGACCGAACCGCCAAGCCCGCTCACCAGCTCTTTAAGCGCAAACATCGCCTCGGTTGGGGCAAGATCGCCGGCAAGGGCCGTGACCTTTTTACCCTTCATGGCAGCAGCAGTCGCAGACAACACTTCAGGCCAAGTGGCCGGTTTGAGCTTGCCGTCAATTCGCACATATGGCTGATCAAGGCGTTGACGCCGCAAGCCATCCCAGATGAAGCGGGTCTTGTCGGAAATCCACTCTTCATTCACGCCGTCATGATTGCGCGGCACGATCCGCATCACTTCGCGCCCTTTGGTATCGACGCGAATATTGCTGCCAAGCGCGTCCATCACGTCAATGCTCTCGGTTTTTTTCAGCTCCCACGGGCGAGCCGTGAACGCATAAGGCTTGCTGGTCAGCGCACCAACCGGACAGAGATCAATGATGTTGCCTTGCAAATTGCTGTCGAGCGTCTGGTTGAGATAGGTGGTGATCTCGCTATCCTCGCCGCGCCCGGTCTGCCCCATCTGCGCAATTCCCGCCACTTCAGAAGTGAAACGCACGCAACGGGTGCAGGAGATACAACGGGTCATGGTGGTTGCGACCAGCGGCCCGAGATAAAGATCGTCAACCGCGCGTTTGGCCTCGCGAAAGCGGCTGAAATCAACGCCGTAAGCCACGGCTTGATCCTGCAAATCACACTCGCCACCCTGATCGCAAATCGGGCAATCCAGCGGATGGTTGATCAGTAAAAACTCCATCACCCCTTCGCGCGCATGTTTGACCATCGGCGAGTTGGTTTTGACCACGGGCGGCTGGCCCTCGGGACCGGGGCGAAGATCGCGCACCTGCATCGCACAAGAGGCGGTCGGCTTGGGCGGTCCACCCACCACCTCGACCAGACACATGCGGCAATTGCCGGCAATGGTCAGACGCTCGTGATAACAAAAGCGCGGAATTTCGATGCCGGCAACCTCGCAAGCTTGCAAGATTGTCATGGCGGGATCGACCTCTACTTCGGTGTCGTCGATGATGATTTTCTTAAGGTCAGTCATGTTTTCTTACCTGCTTTTCAGCAATTTGCCGATCTGGCTTTTGTTTTTGATTTCTGTACGCCCCAAAGGGCAATAACTGGCGGGGTCATCCCGGTTCACACCGTTTTTGTCGAGATAGGCATAGGTGGCGACACGCAACCGCTCCTGCTCGGATTTCGTGTTGCGGTAAGCATCCATGTCATCCATGCTAAACCCTTGTTTTCGCGCGTAATTCATCACGCCAAGCACATAAAACGTCGCCGCAAATTTGCGCGCCGAGATGGTGTCGCAATTGTCACGTATTTCGCTGCCAATCGCCACGTTTAACAGCCGCGAGAATATCTCGGCATTGTCCTTGATCCCCGGCTTAACGAGCGTGCTGTCTGTCGCGATTTCGGACGCAGGCGGCAACACCGGATCAGAATGGCTCGCCCCCATCACAACGAAGGCGGCAAGCCCGATGACAAGACTTTTAATCAGTTGAGTTTTCATATTGGGTTTCCTTTCACGCGAAAGGTGTCCCAACCAAACTTGGTTAAGCAATAACAAGCACGCGTAAAACTACAGCTCCCCCGAAGGATCGCCATATTCGCGCGCCTATGATCGCCAGTCCAACTCATCTCATTCAGCCGCCACCGAGCTGATACGTCCGTTGCGTTTGGATTTGATCCGATCCTCGATGTCGTCGCGGAAATGGCGGATCAGCCCCTGAATTGGCCAAGCGGCAGCGTCGCCAAGCGCGCAAATGGTGTGGCCCTCGACCTGTTTGGTGACATCAAGCAGCATATCGATCTCCTCGATCTCGGCCTCGCCTTTGACCAGACGATCCATCACCCGCATCATCCAGCCGGTGCCTTCACGGCACGGCGTGCATTGCCCGCAGCTTTCGTGTTTGTAAAATGCGCTCAGCCGCCAGATCGCTTTGACCACATCAACCGACTGATCCATCACAATCACCGCCGCCGTGCCAAGGCCCGAGCGTTGGTCGCGCAGCCAGTCAAAATCCATGATCGCCTCGTCGCAGAGGCTTTTTGGCAGCATCGGCACCGAAGCACCGCCGGGAATGACCGCCTTGAGATTATCCCAGCCGCCGCGAACGCCGCCGCAATGTTTCTCGATCAACTCCTGAAGCGGGATCGACATGGCTTCTTCGACCACGCAAGGATTATTCACATGACCCGAGATCGCAAACAGCTTGGTGCCCGCGTTATTTGGTCGCCCGAACGAGCCAAACCAGCCCGGCCCGCGCCGCAAAATCGTTGGCACAACTGCGATTGATTCGACATTATTAACCGTGGTCGGACAACCATAAAGACCCGAGCCAGCCGGAAATGGCGGCTTCATGCGCGGCATACCTTTTTTACCCTCAAGGCTCTCCAACAAAGCGGTTTCTTCACCGCAAATATAGGCCCCCGCGCCGTGGGTTAGATAAAGGTCGAAATCCCAGCCGGATTTAGCGGCATTTTTACCCAAAAGACCGGCGTCATACGCCTCGTCAATCGCCGCTTGCAGGGCCTCGCGCTCGCGGATGAATTCGCCGCGAATATAGATGTAGCCCGCGTTGGCCCCCATGCCAAAACCAGCGATCAAACAGCCCTCAATCAGCGTATGGGGATCATGGCGCATGATCTCGCGATCCTTGCAAGTGCCGGGTTCGGATTCGTCGGCATTTACAACCAGATAGCTCGGCCTCCCGTCGCTTTCTTTGGGCATGAACGACCATTTCAGGCCGGTCGGAAAGCCTGCACCACCGCGCCCGCGCAACCCCGAGGCCTTGACCTGTTCGACAATCCAGTCGCGCCCGTTTTTGATGAGCTTATCGGTCCCATCCCAATGGCCACGTTTCTTCGCCCCCGCAAGCGTGCGCGCATGCATGCCGTATAGGTTGGTAAAGATCCTATCTTGGTCCTTCAGCATCTTGATTTAACCCTCATCCCGCTGGCGTTTACGCCAGACTTGTATCAAAACCGCCAGCGCCCAAATCAGGGCACCTAACGTGGCAATATCGGCCAGAAAAGCATAACGAACCGGCCAACCCATCTGCCCTCCGAGCCACGAGACCCCCATCCACAGGATCATCGAAACAAGGATCACTATAGAGGCCAGCCTTGCCTGTTTGCGATTTCTTTCCTCTGTCACCTGTCGTCTCCTAAATCTTTATGTTCGCCCACTCGGGCAAGTCGTCCTCTTCGCGGCCCTACGCCGCCTTATTGTCTGTGGCCAACAGCTCTTGCGCCTGCGCCACCCAGTTTTCGCGCGCCGCCCGCGCCGCAAGCTTTGCATCCAGCCCACCACTCAAGCTGGTTCCGCCCAAGCCCGTTTTGGCATGACTCCAGTCCGCAATTTGCGCGAACCTGAATATATCAAGCTCATTTAGCTGTCTTTCTATACCCGGCCCGATCCCTTTAATTTGTTTCAGATCATCCCCCGCGTGGTTTTTTTCGCCATGCGCGACCTTTTTCAGCGTTGCAATCTCGGCATTTGCCAAGCTCTCCTGCGAACGAGCCGCCGTCCCCTCGCCTGTCGTTATTTCTTTGGGCGCGCGCCGCAAGATACGCGACAAAATATAGCCAAACACGAAAAATGCCGCCAGCGCGCTTACCAAAGCGCCGAACATCCCGTAACCCTCTTGGATTTGCGCCAGATAAAAGCCCGCACCACCGACAACAATCGCCAAACTCCAGGCGAGTGTCTGGCGGGAGCTTTGATCTTTTACACTCAATTTTCCCTCCTTCCGAAGGATGTTTATGGGCGTCCGAGCGCCGGTTTATCCCGCCTTACGGGTCAGCGCGATCGCTTGTTTTCGCCACTCATATGAAGGCTCAACATCTTGATTTTCAGCAATATTCAGGTCAAGCCAAGCCAGCTCTCGCCGGTTCATAGTAACGAATTGGGCAAAGTGGAATATCCCCGCCGCATTGAGCGCCGTTTCCTCAGTCGCCCCAATGCCCTCGATCTTTTGCAAATCATCCGCCACCCCGTTTTCAGGCGCATCAAGGCCCTGTGGCACCGATGGTTTAATCACCTGCGCCGCTTTGGCCGATTTGGCCACGGCAGCGGGGGCAGGTGTCAGCTTTTTCGGCTCAGACTGCGGAGCGGCCTCCTCAACCATCGCGGTTTTTTTTGCCGCCAGCGTCACGACCACTGGATTTGGGGTTACTGGATTTGGGGCGACGGGCGCATCTGGCATCTGGCGCGATACGGGGCGAGGTGTGGAATTTATCGCCGCCGGTTTGCGCAATGCATCAAGCTTGCCAACCTCAACCCCCGGCACAACCGTATCAGCGGCGGTAGTTTTGAGCGGAGGCAGCGGGGTCGTAGGCACAGCCGCCGCCGACATATCCGCCGAGCTATTCGCCGTTTCTTCAGCCACTTTAGTCACAGATTTCAGCGCCGACTTCAGGGC
>CAYPUW010000136.1:0-6173 GCA_964413925.1 uncultured Rhodobacter sp.
AATCTTGCGAATTTCGCCTTCCCAGTCGTCGAGTTTTCCAAAATAAGGCAGGTAGGTCTGGTCGTTGTGCCAAAACGATCTATCGCCTTGGTTGAATCCGACTTTAAAGACCTTAGCCCCCGCGACCGCCAATATTCGTGATAACTGATAGAAAAACGGGCCGTGCGGACCCTGTAGGAACAAGAAAACCTTGCCTTTGCCGGACGCTTTACCCATGAGATTTTGGCCTGTTTTCAAAGGCGTCTAAGCACGGAAATGTTAATAAATTACATATCTCAATCACGAAACTACCCACTCTGGTCGTGTTTTCTCTGTATTACACCACGTTTCATAGCCCGCAATAGTGGCCAAGTTCTGTTGAATATCTCTTAATTTCGTCAGGTTTGGTAGCATTTTCGACATCATCGCTAGCACGAACCACTCTTGCCCTAGGGTCGCGCGCAGTTTAGGGATTTGATTTGCTGGAAATTGGGGCGAACGGCCATGTTCACAGGGATTATCACCGACGTGGGAACGGTTCTGGAGACGGAACAACGCGGCGATTTGCGCGCGCGAATTGCCACGAGTTACGACATCGCGAGCATTGATCTGGGTGCCTCAATCGCCTGTGATGGTGTCTGCCTGACCGTGATCGCGCTGGGCGCAGAGCCGCAAAACTGGTTTGACGTGGAAATCTCGGCGGAAAGCCTCTCTAAAACCAATCTGCACGGCTGGAAGACGGGCCACAAAATCAATCTGGAACGTCCGCTGAAGGTTGGCGACGAGCTTGGCGGCCATATCGTGTCGGGCCATGTGGACGGGATTGCCGAGGTGGTCTCGATACGAGAAATTGGCGACAGCACGGGCGTGGTTTTGCGCGCGCCGGCGGCGCTGGCGAAGTTTATTGCCTCCAAAGGATCAGTTGCTCTTAATGGCACATCCTTGACCGTTAATGACGTGAGCGGGGCTGAGTTCGGGATCAACTTTATCCCGCATACCAAATCGGTCACCAACTGGGGCGATGCGAAAATCGGTGCTGAGATCAATCTGGAAATCGACACACTGGCGCGCTATGTCGCGCGCTTGGCCGAAGCTGAAACAAAGGGCTAGACTATGGCAAATGAGGATTATCGCGAGGTTATCTCCCCCGTCGAGGATATTATCGAGGACGCGCGCAACGGGCGGATGTTCATTCTGGTTGACCATGAGGACCGAGAAAACGAGGGCGATCTGGTGATCCCTGCGCAACTGGCAACGCCGGATGCGATCAATTTCATGGCGACCCACGGGCGCGGGTTGATCTGCCTGACGCTAAGCGGCGAACAGGTGGAGCGGTTGGGCGTTCCGATGATGGCCAGCTCCAACACCTCGCGCCACGAAACCCCGTTTACCGTCTCGATCGAGGCGCGCGAGGGGGTGACCACGGGGATTTCGGCGCATGATCGCGCGCATACGGTCTCGGTTGCGATTAACCCGCAGGTCCGTCCCAGCGAGATTGCCACGCCGGGCCATGTTTTTCCGCTGCGCGCGAGAGAGGGCGGTGTGCTGGTGCGCGCCGGCCATACCGAGGCCGCGACCGATATTGCGCGGCTGGCGGGGCTGAACCCTGCCGGGGTGATTTGCGAGATTATGAAAGACGACGGCACCATGGCGCGTCTGCCCGATCTGATCGAGTTTGCCCAGCGTCATGGCCTGAAGATTGGCACGATTAGCGATCTGATCGCCTATCGCCACCGCCACGATAATCTGGTCCATGAAACCGAAACCCGGCAGGTCACGTCGGCCCATGGTGGCACTTGGTGCTTGCGGATTTTCACCGACCAGACTGATGGCTGCGAGCATGTGGTGCTGACCAAGGGCGACATCACGACGCCTGAACCTGTGCTGGTGCGCACCCACGCGCTTAATGTGCTTGACGATGTGCTTGGTATTGGTCCCAAGGCGGCGGACATTCTGCCCCGCGCGATGGAGATCATCGCCGAAACGGGGCGCGGGGCGGTCATTTTGTTTCGTGAGCCGGACAAAAAGCTGGCGTTCTCAGACGAGGTCTCGCCGCAAACCCTGCGCCAAACCGGGATCGGGGCGCAGATCCTCTCGGCGCTGGGGATCAACGAGTTGGTCCTTTTGACCGACAATCCGATGCCCAAGGTGATCGGGCTTGACGCGTATGATCTGAAAATCACCGGCACTCATGCGATTACAAAGGGCTAGGATCATGGCACAAGCAGAAACTCATTACACGTTGCCGTCGCCACAGTTTGACAAACCGACCAAGCTGTTGATCGTGGTCGCGCCTTATTATAAAGACGTGGCAGATCAATTGGTTGCGGGGGCAAAGACCGCGATCACCGCCGCTGGGGCCTCGTTTGATTTGATCGAGGTGCCCGGCGCTTTGGAGGTGCCAACGGGCATCCGGCTGGCCGTTAACAGCGATAAATACGACGGGTTTGTGGCGTTGGGGTGCGTCATTCGCGGCGAGACTACCCATTACGATACGGTCTGCAATGACAGTTCGCGCGCGCTGCAAATGATGGGGCTTTCGGGGATTTGCATTGGCAACGGGATTTTGACCGTCGAGACCCGCGGTCAGGCCGTGGTGCGCGCCGAGGCCGAAGGGCAAAACAAGGGCGGCGGTGCTGCCGATGCGGCGATGCATCTGATCTTGCTGGCGCGTAAATTCAGCCGTCAAACCAGCGGGATCGGCTTTAAGCCGTCCTCTGAATTCATCCAAATTGCTACGAAAGACTGACTAGAAATGTCAAAACCAACCCCAGATCAAAAGCGCCAGATGAAATCGGCGGCACGGCTTTATGCGGTGCAGGCGCTATTTCAGATGGAGGCCTCGGACGCCACCATTGACGAGGTGCGCGAACAGTTCGAGAGCCACCGTTTCGGCGCGACGCTGGATGGCGACACCTATGCCGAGGGCAATATCACGGTATTTAGAAGCTTGCTCAACGGAGCCTTGGAAAACCAGTCGCAAATCGACCAGATGACGGATCGGGCGCTGGTCGCGAAATGGCCAATTGACCGGATTGATCCAACACTTCGCGCGCTATTTCGCGCCGCAGGGGCCGAGTTTTTGGCCAAATCAACCCCGCCAAAAGTGGTGATCAACGAGTTCGTCGATGTGGCTAAAGCGTTTTTCCCAGACGGCAAAGAGGCGAGTTTTGTCAATGCGGTGCTGGATCACTTGGCTCGCGAGGCCCAGCCCGAGGCATTCTCCTAAGCGGCTGGCTCTTTGGCGCAAGCTTTGTTAAACGAACCGCCTGAAACGCTTCCCAATCAGATGGATACGACCACAGATGGCACGCACTCTTATTACCTCGGCAATTCCCTATATTAACGGCATCAAGCATCTGGGAAACCTGATCGGTAGCCAGCTTCCGGCGGATGCATTCGCGCGCTATAAACGTGCGCGCGGTGGCGAGGTGATGTTTATTTGCGCAACCGACGAGCACGGCACACCGGCTGAGCTGGCGGCCACCAAGGCAGGCAAGCCCGTGGCCGAATTTTGTGCGGATATGTGGCAAGTCCAAAAAGACCTAAGTGACGGATTTCGTTTGTCATTTGACTATTTTGGCCGCTCGTCATCATTGCGCAATCGCGCGCTGACCCAGCATTTTGCTGCGCGGTTGGCGGATAATGATTTGATCAACGAAGTTAGCGAAAAACAGGTCTATTCCAAGGCGGACGGACGGTTTTTGCCGGATCGCTATATCGAGGGAACATGTCCCAATTGCGGTTACGAGTTTGCGCGCGGTGATCAGTGCGAAAACTGCACCAAGCAGCTTGATCCGACCGATCTGATCAACCCGCGCTCGGCTGTTTCAGGCTCGACCGACCTTGAGGTTCGCGAGACCCGCCATCTTTATTTGCGCCAGTCAAAAATGCGCGCAAAGCTCAATGACTGGATCGACAGTAAGACCGACTGGCCCATTCTCACCACCTCGATTGCCAAGAAATGGCTTAATGACGGCGATGGTTTGCGCGACCGGGGCATCACCCGCGATCTTGATTGGGGTGTTCCGGTCAAACGTGGCGACGAGGACTGGCCCGGTATGGAGGGCAAGGTATTTTATGTCTGGTTTGACGCGCCGATTGAATATATCGCCGCGACTGCCGAGTGGGCCGATGCGCAGGGGCTTGACGATAGCGCGTGGGAGCGTTGGTGGCGAACCGACAAAGGTGCTGACGACGTGCGCTATGTTCAGTTCATGGGCAAGGATAATGTGCCGTTTCACACCCTCAGTTTTCCGGCCACGATCATGGGGTCAAACGAGCCGTGGAAACTGGTCGATTACATCAAATCGTTCAACTATTTGAACTATGATGGTGGGCAGTTTTCGACCTCGCAAGGGCGGGGCGTGTTCATGGATCAGGCGCTGGAAATCCTGCCCTCGGACTATTGGCGCTGGTGGTTGCTGAGCCATGTTCCCGAAAACTCCGACAGCGAGTTTACGTGGGAGAATTTTCAGGCCAGCATCAACAAGGATTTGGCCGATGTGCTGGGCAATTTCGTCTCGCGCGTGACCAAGTTTTGCCGCGCAAAATTTGGCGAGGTGGTTCCCGATGGCGGCGCTTACGGCGAGGCAGAGGCGGCGGTTACCGGCGAAATCGCCACGCGCCTTAAGGCGTTTGAGGGCCATATGGATGCAATCGAGCTGCGCAAAGCCACGTCAGAGCTGCGCGCAATCTGGGTTGCAGGCAATGAATATCTGCAATCCGCCGAGCCTTGGGCCAAGTTCAAAACTGACCCGGATCAGGCAGCGGCGACCATCCGTTTTGCGCTTAATCTCATCCGTCTTTACGGGGTTTTGTCGCAGCCGTTCATTCCTGATGCTGCCGCGACAATCCTGTCGGCGATGGCGGACGAGGACGCTGCGTGGCCGCAAGATTTGGAGGCCGCGCTGTCAGCGCTTGCCCCCGGACATGGGTTCAGCGTTCCAGAGGTTCTGTTTGCCAAAATCACCAATGATGCGCGCGCCGAAATGGCGGCGCGCTTTGCCGGAGATGCGCGCGAATAGGCGCTGACTTTTAGGCGAAGTTAGTTCGAGCCAGATGGCAAAAATTCGCGTGACGTATCCAGCCATGTGCAGCGATCAAACTCCACAAAATCGGTCAGGGTTTCTGTTTGTGCGGGCTTGGCGAGGCGCGAACAGCCTTCTTCGGCATCTGAATTCGCAAATACTCCGACCATCGCTTTGTTGATCGATCCGGCCACCTCCAGACAAAGTTTGTCTCCCGAGGGGGTGGTCTCGGCCACGCGGTTTTCGCTCAAGTCGTCAACAACCAGCAAGAGCGTTTGCCCGGATTGGTTGAGAATGCAAACAGGTGTGGCAAACAAAGGCGCGCCTGCTGCGGACAGCATCAGAATTAAGATTGCGGCCAAGCGTTTCAAACCAGCCCCTCTGGTTGGAGATCGCACCAAGGCGGCGGCCCAAGCTTGCTTGCGGGCCACCGCTAATTGTTCAGCTTGCGCGCGGCTTTTTTTAAAATCGCGTCACAAGTTTCAAACCAGTGCTAGTTGGTCGAGAAGGTCGCCAGATATGCGGCGACGTTAGCGCGGTCGGATTCCTTCTTGACCTTGACCCTCATCTTGGCTTTTGCTTTGGGGTCCCCGAGATAATCACGCAGATAATTCGTAGGGTTTTCAAGGTATTGCGAGACCAGTTCTTGCGTCCAGACCATTCCGTCGGCACCCGCTGCTATCATGGATTTACCATATTTATAGCCTGCGGCAGTACCCGCCGTGCGCCCGATAACCCCGGTAAGCGCCGGTCCAACCCCGTTTCTCGCACCGTTGCCGATTTTATGGCAAGCCTTGCATTTCTTGAACACCTTTGCACCGAGTGCGGGATCGCCGAGCGATGTTTCCTGCGCCATGGCGAGCGACGCCATGCCTAGCATTGCGACGGCCAGTACCCCTGTTTTCAAACTAATCTGCAAAATATTTCCTTTCATTCTGATCTTTGCCGGATTGGATCGCGGCGGATTTGTGCGATGACAAGACCTTTCAACCAGAGGACGAGTCATCATGTGTCCTGTGGATAACGTTATATCCCGCAGACCCATATTCGCGACAACGAATGGCTACACCCAACACGCATAGCAGGAAATCTGAAATTACGCACCAGTGCAAATACCTCCTGCGACACTTTATGACGTCAATGTGAGTTTATGTTTAACGACTG
>CAYPUW010000137.1:0-6165 GCA_964413925.1 uncultured Rhodobacter sp.
AGGGCGAGGATCAGGGCGATGATGATCCGCGGCTCGTCGGACAGCGACAGGAACTGGTCCTGCTCGATTGATTCAAACAGGGCCTGAAAATTCCCCTCGCCAAAACCGTCATCGCCTTTGCGCTGAATAAACTCGAAAAAGATCGGGCCGATCACGGTTTTTGAGAATATTTGCAACAGGATACGGGTTTCACCCCCGTCGACAACCCCTTCGCCATCAATGAGAATTCCTGTTTTCATCAGCTTATCGAGCGGCTCTTCATGACCGTGAACCCGCTCTTTGCTTAACTCGTAATAGACATCGGGCGGGGCGGGCATGAATTGAAGGCCGCGCGCGTGGATGGCGTCGGTCGAGGCATAAATATCCTCGGTGCCGACAGCGATATGCTGAATTCCCTCGCCGTTATAATCGCGCAGATACTCCTCAATCTGGCTCTTGTCGTCGGCACTTTCGTTGATCGGAATGCGGATTTTGCCACAAGGTGAGGTCAGCGCGCGCGACGTCAGGCCGGTGGATTTGCCTTTGATGTCAAAAAACCGAATTTCGCGAAAGTTGAACAGCTCGGCATAAAAGCGAAACCATTTGTCCATATTGCCGCGTTTGACGTTATGCGTCAGGTGATCGAGATAGTAAAACCCAACGCCCGTTGGCTTGTCGTGAGAAGAGCGCGCGAAGTCGAACTCTCCCTCATATGGGGACGTATTCTCCCCGTAAGTATCTATAAAATATAACAAACTATCGCCAATCCCTCGGATCGCGGGCACGTCCAGAACCTTGTCATCGGCCTCATAAGGCTCCGCCCCCAAAGAGATCGCGCGCTCAAAAGCCTGCGCTGCATCGACCACCCTCCACGCCATAGACGGGGCGCAAGGACCGTGTTTTTTGGCAAACCTGTGGCCCATCGAGGTCGGGTCCGCGTTCAGCACATAAGTGATATCGCCCTGCTGCCAAAGCTCGATCGCGCGCGTCTTATGGGTGGCGGTTTTTTCAAACCCCATGCTGGAAAACAGCCCCCGCAGCGTTTCCGGGTTGGGATGAACGAACTCGACAAACTCCATCCCGTCTGTACCGGCGGGATTATCCTCGCTGATGACAGATGCCGCAATATTATGTGGAAACGGGCCCATGATGATTCCTCTCGATCTGATGGATGCCGCAATGTGCAATATCCCCCGCGCGGGGTGTGCGCATAATTTAGGTATTATTCCTATCAGTTGCGGGATTTTCACGCTAAATTGAAAAATAGTGGCATAATGGAGCGTGAACATGTTGGATGATATCGATTTTCGTCTGCTCAAGATATTGCAGGAAACAGCGTTGCAGACCGCACAGGAGTTGGGCGACGCCCTCAATCTCTCCGCTTCGCAGGCTGGAAGGCGACGCCAGCGGCTGGAACAGCAAGGGTATATCAAGGGATTTCGCGCAACACTTAACTCCGAGAAACTGGGGCTAAATGTACAAGCGTTTGTTCAGGTGTCGATGGTCACCCACTCGGCTGAAACCGCAAACGCCTTTCAAACCCTGCTCAAAACCCGCCATGAAGTCGTCAGCGCATGGTCATTAACTGGCGAGGCTGACTATCTTCTGCGGATTTTTTGCACCGATCTTAAGGCGTTAAACACCCTCGTTCACGAGGTTTTCCTGCCTCATTCGGCGGTTGCGCGGGTGCAGAGCCAAATCGTGATGGAGCAGACCAAGGCGGATTCGCCGCTGCCGCTGTGAAAAACGTTGCGTCCTGCGTGAACTCGACCGCTTCGGAAATCGGTTGAATTGTGCTAAACTCCCCATGTCTTCACATTGGAGAGGTCGCCATGACGCCCCTGAACCCCCAAACCATTCTTGAAACCCACGAGGTCACCAACCAGCCCGACGGGCGCGGCGACCTTGATCTCTGGGCCGACGATAAAATCCTGCGCCATTATGCTGGCATCATGGGGGCTGATCAGGACGTTCTTGCCCCATATGGTCACGTCCTTGGCCGCGAGCAAACCCGCGACGCCGGGCGCATCGCCAATCGGGTTTTACCCGAACTGCAAATTTTCGATCGCTCGGGCCGCCGCATCGACGAGGTCACGTTTCATCCGGCCTATCACCAATTGATGAATATAGGCTTAACCGCCGGCTACGCTGCCCGCCCGTGGGAGAAAAAACCCGGCGGCCATGCCACCCACGCCGCGATGGTGATCTTGCAAAATCAGGTCGAACCGGGGGTCTCTTGCCCCATGACCATGAGCTACGCCGCCGTCCCCGCCCTTGCCGCCAACCCCGAAATAGCCGCACAATGGGTGCCACGGGTGATGTCCCGCAAATATGATCCGGCCTCAAAACCGGCGGCGCAAAAATCCGGCGCGACAATCGGCATGGCGATGACCGAGAAACAAGGCGGCTCGGACGTGCGCGCCAACTCCACCGTCGCCACACGCGACGGCGAGAATTATCGTTTGCGCGGCCATAAATGGTTCTGCTCGGCCCCCATGTGCGACGCCTTTTTGACGCTGGCACAGGCCAAAGACGGGCTGACTTGTTTCCTCGTGCCGCGCTGGAAACCGGACGGTTCGCGCAACACATTGCAGGTGATGCGCCTGAAGGACAAGCTTGGAAACAAGGCCAATGCCAGCTCGGAAATCGAGTATCACGACACCTTTGCCTGGCGTCTGGGGGACGAGGGCAAGGGGGTGAAAACCATCGTTCAGATGGTCCACCACACGCGGCTTGATACCGCGATGGCCCCGGCAGGTTTGATGCGCGCCGCCTTGTCGGAGGCCCATTGGTGGGTGCTCGGCCGTTCGGCTTTTCAGCGTCGCCTGATTGATCAGCCGCTAATGCAGTCGGTTCTGGCCGACCTTGCGCTTGAATATGAGGCAAGTGTTGCGGTCGGGATGCGAGTTGCGAAAGCGTTTGATGGCACCAGCGAAAAGGACCGCGCGTTTGCCCGTATCGCAGTGGCGCTGGCGAAATTCACCTCAAACAAGCGCTGCCCGAATTTCGTTTACGAGGCGATGGAGATCCTTGGCGGCGTTGGCTATGTCGAGGAAAGCCCAATGCCGATGCTTTACCGCGAAGCGCCCCTGAATTCGATTTGGGAGGGGTCGGGCAACGTCATCTGCCTTGATATCCAGCGCACATTGGCGCGAGAGCCTTTGGCGGTCGAAGCCCTGCACGACGAAATCAACCTTTCGCTAGGCGCGGACCGCCGGTTTGATCAGGCGGTGAAAGACTTCAACACCCGCTGGCCCCACGGCGCACCGGAATCCGAGGCACGCTGGTTCGCCAGCCGCCTTGGTCTCATCCTTGAGGCCGCAGTTCTGCTGCGCCACGCACCCGAAGACGTGACGGGCGCGTTCATCGCCACCCGCATTGCAGGCGAGCGCGGCGATGTCCTTGGCGCGATCTCTCTTGGCAATCCTCGTGCGATCATAGAACGGATAAGTTAACCATCGCTTACCCCGGCCTCTGCAAATGTGCTCATGCCGGAATGGCAGGCCAGTGCGCCCTTAAGAATGCCGATAGCCAGCGCCGCGCCTGAGCCTTCGCCTAGGCGCAAACCAAGCGATAGAAGCGGTTGTTTTTCTATATTATCAAGGACTTGAGCATGCGCCGCTTCTGCGGAAACGTGCCCGGCGACACAATGGTTTAGCGCTCCGTCAGCGCTCTTGGCGAGAACGGCGGCAGCCGCACAGCAAATAAATCCGTCGAGGATAACCGGAATATTCTCGGCGCGCGCGCGCGCAATTGCACCCACCATCGCCGCTATTTCACGCCCTCCAAGACACATTAACACCTGCAACGAATCGTCCAGAATATCTGCGTGCAGAGCAAGCCCCTCGCGCACCACGCGCAGCTTGTTTTGCAGGCCCGCATCGTTAACACCAGTCCCTCGACCGACCCAGTCGGCGGTATCGCCGCCATATAGCGCGTTGACGATTGCGGCCGCCGACGTGGTATTTCCGATGCCCATTTCGCCGACAACCAGCAAATCGCTCGCTGTGTTAACCGCGTTCCAGCCGACTGTGAGGGCCAAAACGACCTCAGCTTCGCTCATCGCGGGGGCTTTGGTGAAGTCTTCGGTCGGCGCATCAAGATCAAGGGCCTTCACACTTAGCTTAGCACCAAAACACGCGCTTAACTGGTTAATCGCCGCACCGCCTGCCTGAAAATTGAGGACCATCTGCGCAGTGACCTCGGCGGGAAAAGCAGACACGCCTTGCGCGGCAACCCCATGATTTCCTGCGAAAATAACCACTTGTGGTTGCGCAATTTGCGGCGAGGTCTGTTTGCGCCAACCGGCATACCAGATCGCGATATCCTCAAGGCGGCCAAGGGCACCGGGTGGTTTGGTCAGCTCGTTATTTCGCGCGCGCGCCGCCGTGACGGCTGCCTCGTCAACATCCCCAAATCCCGCAAGCATGGCGGTGAACTCCGCCAAATTGGTGAACGGAGCTTGATGTCTCATGTCGATTTTCCTTGAGATTTCCAATTGAATTTACCTCTGTTTAACGCCACTGATTTATAAGGAAAGCTCAAACACGTTAGGACGGGAACCATGGGCGACGTGAACGTCGAAAAAAACTTTGAGATCCACGATATTTTTTCGGCGTTTGGCGTGTTGAGCCGATTGCCGTTGCCGATTGATCATACCAAGGCGACGGCGCGCGCGCCGCATGCCACATGGGCCTATCCGGTTGTTGGCGCGGCGCTGGGTGCGCTCGCGGCATTTGCGGCCAATCTGGCGTTGTTTCTTGGGGCACCTGCCGGGATTTCAGCCGCGATCGCGCTTGGGGCGCTGGTGCTCTTGACCGGCGCAATGCACGAGGACGGGTTGGCAGATTGCGCCGACGGGCTTGGCGGCGGGGCTACCAAGGCGCGCCGTCTGGAGATCATGAAGGATAGCCGAATTGGTGCGTTCGGGGCAACGGCACTTGGCATCGCATTAATCGCACGGTGGTCCGGTTTTCAAGGTCTGGCGGAGGCCGGCAAGCTGTTTTGGCCCCTGATCGCCATCGGTGCGGCGTCGCGTTTACCGATGGTTTTGGCAATGTTTTTCATGCCCGCCGCGCGCACGGACGGCCTATCGGCGGGGGTCGGAATACCACCGCCGGTCTCTTTAGCCGGGGCCATTGCCGTGACCTTATTGGTGAGCATGTTCGCGATTGGCTGGGGAGGAGCCGTGGTGGTTTTCTGGGGGCTAATAGTCCCTATTCCACTGTTATTATTGGCGAAATCCCTGATCGGCGGGCAAACCGGTGACATACTTGGCGGCACACAACAGCTAGCCGAGATCGCCTGCATCTCGGCCACGTTTGCATTGATCACATAGTGATTATGCGCTCAAATCCGCTATGCGGCCCAGCTATGCAACCGGGACCACGCGCGCCACTAATATGTCAGTAATTTTTTGCTGCGCGACCATTTCGTCAGAAACATCAACAGCGGCAACCTCGCGGGTGAGACGCTCAAGTGCGGCTTCATAGAGTTGACGCTCGGAATAGGACTGCTCGCGCTGATCGTCATTACGATGCAAGTCGCGCACCACTTCGGCGATTGAGATCAGGTCGCCTGAGTTAATCTTTTGTTCATACTCCTGTGCACGGCGCGACCACATGGCGCGTTTGACCCGCGCGCGCCCTTTGAGCGTGTCCATCGCGCGCGCGACCACATCCGGGCTTGAAAGGCCCCGCATGCCGACGGAATCCGCCTTTTCCGTGGGAACTCTGAGGGTCATTTTATCTTTTTCAAAAGCGATGACATACAGTTCCAAATGAAAGCCCGCGACTTCCTGATCCTCAATCGACACCACCTTGCCGACCCCGTGCGAGGGGTAAACCACATAGTCGTTGGGGCTGAATTGGGCTGTTTTGCGGGACTTCGCCATGTATTCTAATTCCTTGCAGTTCGGCCATTTACGGCCAGTTTATCGGGTTTGCCGCGACAAAACCGCCTGTCGGCCTCGCATAAAGGACGCCAAAGCGGGTAGGGCTGCATGATTTATTGGTCTGGACGGCGCCTGTTATGGACGCGCGGGCACTAATCTTCCTGTTATTTCGAGGGTATATATATCATAAATTTGGGCGCAACAAAAGCGCTGCAGCGCAGAATAAGGCATTTCACCTAATAAAACAGATGGTTAGATCTAATAACCGGCCCAAAATACTGTGGTGAATGCAC
>CAYPUW010000138.1:0-6155 GCA_964413925.1 uncultured Rhodobacter sp.
CTAATCGAAAGAGGGACCAGAAATATGAAACTTCGTACCATCCTGCTGGCAACAGCGATCGTGTCTTCGTCTTTGGCAATGCCCGCCTTTGCCGGAACGTATAACGTGTCATGCACAAACCGGTATTCCGGCGATTCCGTAACCGTTAAAAATGTGACTGCCGACTCCCAAGCAAAAGCGGCGGAAAAAGTAAGGAACGACCCCCAATACAGCGATCTTGAGTCGTGCTCTTAAAACGCAGTCTCTTGGACTGACGTAGCGCTTGCAAAAATTGAGTCTACTGCCCCGCCGGTCCGAATGTCAAAATTCAGACCGGCGTTTTGGGTTTATTCAGCCCTTTAGAGGTTCAAACCAGCACGTAAAGTGGCGCAGGAGCTTGGGTTGTTTGATAATTCTGAACCCGCACAGCTTGTCTTTTACCCGTGCCAATTCCTCAAACGTTTCGACGATATAATCGGCATGCGATTGGGTGTAGGTGCGCCGTGGAAATGCCAGACGCACGAGGTCCATCGCGGCGGGGGTTTCGCTGCCGTCGGGGTGGCGACCGAACATTACCGTGCCGATTTCACAGCTGCGGATGCCGCCGGTTTGATAAAGCGCGCAGGCCAGCGCTTGGCCGGGATATTGCAGCGGCTCGATATGGCCGAGCCACGCGCGCGCATCGACAAAAACCGCATGACCACCGGCCGGTTTGATCACCGGCACGCCAAGGGCATCCAGCCGCTCGATGATGTATTCATTGGTGCGGATGCGGTAGCGCAGATAATCCTCGTTAACGATTTCTTTCAACCCTTGGGCGATGGCGTCAAGATCACGACCAGCCAGCCCGCCGTAAGTGGGAAAGCCCTCGGTCCTGACCAGATGGGCGCGCGCGGTTTCGGCCAATTCAGGGTCATTCAGGGCCAGCCAGCCGCCAATATTGGCAAAACCGTCCTTCTTTGCGCTCATGGTCATGCCATCGGCGCACGCGAAACAATCGCGCACGATCTCCTCGATCGAGCGGTCTTGCTGGCCCGCCTCGCGCTGTTTGATGAACCACGCATTCTCGGCAAAACGGCAGCCGTCGATGAAAAACGGGCGGCTGTGGTCATGGGCGATTTGCGCCACGGCGCGAATATTTTCAAGGCTGACCGGCTGGCCACCACCGGCGTTATTGGTGATGGTGATCATCACACAAGGCACACTGTCGCCATGCTCGGTGAGGTAATTTTCCAGTTTTTCAAGGTCCATATTTCCCTTGAAAGGATGCTCCGAGGTCGGGTCTTTGCCCTCCTCAATCACCAGATCATGCGCCATCGCCCCGCTGGCCTCGATATTGCCGCGCGTGGTGTCAAAATGGGTATTAGAGGGTACGTTGCGCCCCGCGCCGCCCATGATCGAGAACAAAATCGCCTCGGCAGCGCGGCCCTGATGGGTGGGGATGATATGGTCAAACGGCATCAGGTTTTTGATCGCCGCGCAAAACCGCGCAAACGAGGGCGAACCGGCATAGCTTTCATCGCCGCGCATGATCGCGGCCCATTGCTCGGCGCTCATCGCACCTGTACCGCTGTCGGTCAGCAAGTCAATCAGAACATCTTGAGAGTTAAGCGTGAAAAGATTGTGATGCGCCGCTGCCAGCTTGGTCACACGCTCGGCGCGCGTGGTCATACGGATCGGCTCTACAGCCTTGATACGAAACGGTTCTATGATGGTTTTCATCGGGGCTCTCCTGATATTGGCCCCGAGAATTGTGGCAACCTCAAACACAAAAGGGGCCTGCGCCGCGGTTGCTGCATATTCTGCATGCCGCGCTCAGCGCCCAATGGTTGCGGGCGGATTTTTGAGCGGATGCAAGCCGGAGTCAATGGGCAATCTACGCTGTTTGACGTCGTGTCACGGGCCGTATGCCCCTAGATTCCCACGCTGGATATTGTCAACGCCAAGCGGTGTGTTATTTGGTGTCTAGCGCAGTTGACCAATCGGGGTGTCTGCGACTTTGGGACGATTAAGATGAAAACCACAGCACAGCAGCAGCGCGCCTGGACCGGTCCGGTGATATTGAAAAACGGCTTTCGGCTGTTTTTCCTGATGGCGGGCTTGTGGGCCGTGCTGGCGATGGTTTTGTGGATTATGACGCTGAGCGGTGCCGTCAGTTTGCCAAGCGCGCTTGATCCGGTGTCGTGGCACGCACACGAGTTCTTGTGGGGCTATTTCACCGCCGTGATGGCCGGATTTTTGCTAACGGCAGTGCCAAACTGGACCGGACGCTTGCCGGTGGTGGGTTGGCCGGTTGCCGGATTGGCGGGCTTGTGGCTGTTGGGGCGCGTGGCGGTGGTGATATCGGCTTGGTTGCCGCCGGTTGTGACCACGCTGGCGGATGCGGCCTTTTTGGCGGGATTGGCGATTGTGCTGGGGCGCGAGATCATCATTGGCCGCAATTGGCGCAATCTGATGGTGGTGGCGATGGTCGTGGCGCTGTTGATCGGCAATATTCTTTATCATCTTGAGGCGATCATGGGGGCTTATGCCGCCGAGGATATCGGGTTGCGCGTCGGGCTTGGTAGCGCGGTCATGCTGATCTTGTTGATCGGCGGGCGGGTCACGCCGAGCTTCACGCGCAACTGGATGGTCAAGCAAGGTTTGACCAGCTTGCCTGCCAGTTTGGGGCGGTTTGACCAGATCGCGTTGCTCGGCGCTGCAGTTGCGGTGATTTCGTGGATTATCGCCCCTAACACCACCTTAACGGCCGAGTTTAACCTGCTCGCAGGCGCGCTTAATCTGGTGCGTCTGGCGCGTTGGCAGGGCCATAAAACCTGGCGAGAGCCGCTGGTGTGGGTGCTGCATTTCGGCTTTGGCTTCACCGCTCTCGGGTTTTTATCGATCGGTTTGGCCCATTTTAGCACCGGCGTTTTTGCGCTCGCGGGGGCGCAGCATGTGTGGATGGTTGGCGGCATTGGCACTATGACGCTGGCGATGATGACCCGCGCCAGCCTTGGGCATAGTGGGCGCGCCTTGACGGCAACACCCGCTATCACGTTGATTTATCTGGCGATTATCTCTGCCACCCTCACCCGATTTGCTGCCGGAGTGTTTGAGCCGCACGACTTGCTAATCTCAATCGCCGGAGGGTTTTGGCTGCTGGCCTTCGGCAGTTTCGTCGTGGTCTTTTGGCCAATTCTGGTTCGCACGCCGATTAAACGGGGTTAACCTTGGAGCAACCGCAAAAATCAATGTCGCCGCGTGATCGCTTGATCGAGGCCGGAACCGCGCTGTTCTCGCAACACGGCTTTGCTGCGGCCACGGTGCGCGATATTTGTGGTCATGCCGAGGTGGGCGGCAACATGGTTCACCATTATTTCGGCAACAAGCAGGGGTTGTTTGACGAGATCATGTCGGGCTTTACCGAGGATGTTTGGCAAGTGCCGATCCGCATCATCGCCTCCCCGCCCGAGAGCATGGAGAGCCTGATTTCGCGGCTGGAGATTTTCTTTGAAGAGACGTTTGAGGCGCTGGTCGCCCATCGGCGTCTGTACGAGATGGCCGTGCGCGAGAAGATGATTTTCGAGGTTTTCACCTCTTATACCACCCAGTTCGTGCGCTATATCGAGGCGGCAAAACAGGCGGGGTTCGTGCGCGAGACACTGGATATCGAGATGCTGACCGGGTTCGTTCTGGATCGGCTTGGCAACCAGATCCTGTTTGCCTCTTGGATCGAAAAAACTAGCGGTCACAATGTCTTGACCGACCGAGATTATCGCCGCCGCTGGCTGAAGGCCAATCTGGACGTGGTGTTTCACGGGATGCTAAAATGACACTGAAAATTTCGCTCCTTGGGTATCTTCTTGCCGCTGGCCTGCTGCTCCTGCCGGTTGGCGCGCGCGCCGAAAATCATGGGGCGTGCCGGGAGTATCTTTCCGTGATCGGTCTGGCGGAAAAAGATGTCTCAAAGGCTGGCGTGAAAATCTATGCGGGTTGCTCGCGCAACGAAAAGCTGATCATTGCCCGCCGAAACGGAAAACTTGGCACCGCCTATCTGATGTCATTGGGCGGAATGAAAAATCCGTTTGTGCTGGCAGAGATGGCGAAGAGATACCCTGCCGATGCAAGCTTGGTTGGTAAACTTGTTCAGCTTCAAACAGCAGGGTTCGCAATAAAGGCGATGGCTTTCGGAGCGCGAGATATGGACCGATTGATAGCTTATGGCACACTGTTCGGGGTCCAAAAAATGGAAGTGATACGGAAAATGTCGGCGAAGCAATATCGCTTGGATATTGATACGTTTCTTTCCAAACTTTCAGACACTCCCGAACTCAGGGCGGCGACATGCGCCTTTCCAATCGACGCCTTCAACATGCCGCTGCAATTGCTGATGAAATCAGACGCCTATGAAACCTGTGTTAACCAGTGATGAACCCCTCCAAGCCTAAACAAGCCGAAGTATTACCACTCCACGATTAAACAAGCCGGAGTGTTACCACTCCTCTGGTCCCTTATGCTTGAAATGATCCACCAGAAAATCAATGAACGCGCGCAGTTTCGGCTGCGTATATCGGCCCGGCGGATAGACGGCATAGATGCCTCGGGTTTCAATCGGCAGATCGGGCATGGCCTCTTCCAGCAGGCCCAGTTCCAACTTTTCGTAGTAAAGAAAGCTCGGCAGATAGGCGATGCCAAGCCCGGCTGAGGCCGCCGTCAGCAAGGACTGCCCGTCATTGACCGTCAAACAACCCGTGGTGCGAATTTGGCGCTTTTCGCCGGTCGGAGAGGTCAGTTTCCACACATTGCCGGTTGACTGGTTGGAATAATGCAGCAGCATATGCTCGTTCAGATCGTCGATCCGCGCCGGTTTGCCGTGCAGTTTAAAATATTCCGGCGCGCCGACCATCTTCATATTGGCCTCGGTTAACTTGCGGGCGCGAAGGGTGCTGTCCTCCATCTCGCCAATGCGAATCGCCAGATCAAACCCTTCGGAGATCAACTCCACATAGCGGTTGTTCAGCACCAGATTAACGTTGATTTCCGGGTATTGGTGCAAAAACGCGCCCAGCGCATTGGAGATATGGTTAACGCCGAAATCATTGGCCGCCGACAGTCGCAATGACCCGCTCGGGGCCGATTGCATCGAGGTCACCATCGCGTCCGCTTCGCCCGCATCGTTCAAAACTCGCCGCGCCTTGTCGTAATAGGCAAGGCCGATTTCGGTCGGGCTGACCCGGCGTGTGGTGCGGTTCAGAAGCCGCGCACCTAAGCGAGCCTCCAAGGATGACACGTGTTTTGACACCGCCGATTTGGAAATTCCCATCTTGCGCGCCGCGTCGGTAAATCCCCCCTGATCGACCACGCTGGCGAACGCCTCCATTTCAGTTAACCTGTCCATATTTCAAATCCTTCATACCTCGGAACTGACTAGGATTAGGCACTCTGAATTTGTCAGGACTTTGGAAACAACCGGACAATTGCAGGTCATTTGCGGGGACTGTCATATAAATGGAAACCGTTGCGCGCGGCTTGTTCACGGATCAGCGACGATCGGCGCAAATGCGCGACAATAGCAAGGAAACAGGGGGTTACCATGTCTGATGCAAGAACAATCAAGACGGAAAACAACGTCGCCACCGTTCGCAATTGTGTCAAAAATCCGTTGTGAGGGCAGGTGGTTCGCCTTATTGCCAGCGATGCTGGCGCGCAGTACCGGCTGCCTTGCGAAACTGCGATAGCCCTTGATAGTCGACGCGATCTACATCAAGGCATGCAGCCAGCATGACGCGTTGTCAGCAAGGCAGCCTTGATGGCTCAAGGGACGGAGCCTCGGCCCTGCACCTAATTTGGGCGTTGCTGGCTCAGACCAATGACGACTGGCATTGGCGAAAATACCTCGACATGACTGAATTCCACGATTGGAACAGAGAAAGGAGCAGCGACGAAAAGAAGAAACCGTGATTGAAATCTGACATATTCCGCCAAACCTTGAAGACCGAATTACAGAAACTTATGGACTTCCCCCAGATAATTCAGCTTTATTGCCATCGTTTCTTTTGCCTTACAGGTTTCATCACGCAGTGAGACAAAACCAAGACAAAACCCAACTCAATTTCGCTAAGCCCCTGAAATTTTGGTCGGAGTGAGAGGATTCGAACCTCCGGCCCCTGCCTCCCGAAGGCAGTGCTCTACCA
>CAYPUW010000139.1:0-6138 GCA_964413925.1 uncultured Rhodobacter sp.
GTCGCGGAGCTGAAGGCGCTCGATAGTCCGCGGGTGATCACGTTAAACGACCTGCCGGCCTCGCAATAATCGGCTTAGTTTTCGTTCGCGCGTTGTCAGCCAGAGCCGGTTACGCTAGATATTTCAAGAAATCGTTAACTTCCCCCAGTTCGTAGGGCTGCCATGTCACATAATCCGATCCGTACCTGGCGCAATATCGAGCGGCGCGTCTCTCGCAAAATTTACGTGGGCAACGTCGCCGTTGGCGGAGATGCACCGATTTCGGTGCAGTCCATGACCAACACCATCACCTCCGATGTGGGGGCAACCGTTGCACAAATTCAGGCCTGCGCCGAGGCGGGGGCCGATATTGTGCGCGTTTCCTGCCCAGATGAAGCGGCGACAAAGGCCATGCACGAGATTGTACGCGAAAGCCCCGTGCCTCTGGTTGCCGATATTCATTTCCATTATCGCCGCGCGATTGAGGCGGCAGAGGCCGGTGTTGCGTGTTTGCGTATTAACCCCGGCAATATCGGCTCGCCCGAGCGGGTGGCAGAGGTGATCGCGGCCGCGCGAGATCATGGCTGCTCCATGCGCATCGGCGTGAATGCCGGCTCGCTCGAAAAATCACTGCTCGAAAAATATGGCGAGCCATGCCCCGAAGCTATGATCGAGAGTGGTCTGGCGCATATTCGCATCCTTGAGGATCACGACTTTCACCAGTTCAAAATCAGTGTGAAAGCGTCCGATGTTTTCATGACTTCGGCGGCATATATGGGGCTGGCGGATGCGACCGATGCCCCGATCCATTTGGGTATCACAGAGGCGGGGGGGCTTGTTTCCGGCACTGTGAAATCGGCAATCGGACTTGGAAACCTGTTATGGGCCGGGATTGGCGACACGCTGAGAGTCAGCCTTTCGGCGGATCCGGTCGAAGAGGTGAAAGTCGGTTTTGAGATATTGAAATCGCTGGGGCTGCGCCATCGCGGGGTGTCGATCATCTCTTGCCCATCTTGCGCGCGCCAAGGGTTTGACGTGATTAAAACCGTGGCCACGCTGGAAAATCGTCTCGCGCATATTCGTACGCCGTTAAGCCTTTCGATTATTGGCTGTGTGGTTAACGGACCGGGCGAAGCGTTGATGACCGATATCGGGTTTACCGGCGGCGGGGCCGGTTCGGGGATGGTTTATCTGGCTGGCAAGCACGATCATAAACTTGATAATGGCAAAATGGTCGATCATATCGTCGAACTGGTGGAAGCGCGCGCCGCGGTGTTGGAGGCGCAAAAACAATCAGCGCAAGAAAGTTCAGCGCAAGAAAAACTGGCTGAGCAGAAAGGTTCTGAGTAAAAAATGTTGAAAATTATAGCCATTTTACTGGTGGCCAGTGTGATCGGTGTGTTGGCCTATATCCGACTCGCCCCAAGCTCGGCTGGCGTCTGGCATGTGGACCCGTTGACCGCCAAAATGCCCAAAACGCCGAACGCATTTATTTTGCGCCCGGGATATGGAAAAAAGCAGGTGCCTGAATTCGCTGTTAGCGCGACAGTTCTTGCACAGAAGTTCGACGCTATGGTGATGTCCGAACCACGCGTTAGCCAACTCGCTGGATCAGTTGCCGAGCTTTGGGTCACCTATTTGGTGCGCACAAAATGGATGGGATATCCTGATTATGTCTCGGTCAAGTTTGTCGCGATTTCTGAAAACCGCTCAACCTTGGCAATTTTTTCGCGTTCCCGATTTGGCAAAAGTGATTTGGGGGTAAACCGCGCCCGAGTGCTGGGTTGGCTGACGCGGCTTCAAGCCGCAAACTGACAGCTTTGCCGCGACGGGTTTTGGTCGGTGTTGAACAAGAGCACCTATTTCTTATCTTGCGCCAACGCCGATAAAATACGCGCCCAGCTTCGAATGCCTTTGTGAAAGCTTTCCAAATCGTATTTTTCGTTGGGGGAGTGGATTTGATCATCATCGCGACCAAACCCGATCAGCATGGCGTCCATGCCTAAAATCTCTTTGAAATGCCCAGCAATCGGAATCGATCCGCCGCATCCAACATAGGCAGCGGCTTGGGGCCATTCGTCGGACAACGCGGTGCGGGCCTGCTCGAATGCCGGATGAGAAATGCTCATCTGGCTGGCTCCGGCCCCATGTCCGAGCGGGAATTCTGCGATGCAATCGGGCGGCAGCATGGCGTTGACATAGTCCACAAAGCTTCGGTGGATCGCGTCGGGGTCTTGTGTGCCGACAAGGCGAAAACTGATTTTCGCCATGGCTTTAGAGGGCAGTACGGTTTTGAATCCATCACCCTCATAGCCGCCGGAAATGCCGTTAACCTCGCAAGTTGGCCGCGACCAGATCATCTCGAGCGGCGTGCGATCCAGCTCACCTGCGGGGACAGAAAGTCCGACGCTGTCAAGAAATCCCGCATGATCAAAGGCGAGGTTTTGCCATTGGCTGCGAATTTCGTCGCTCAATTCTGGTACGCCATCATAAAAACCCGGTAGGGTTATGCGGCCGGTATCATCGTGTAACCCAGCGATAATATTGGATAAAATCCGTATTGGATTGCGCGCGATCCCCCCATACATTCCAGAGTGGAGGTCTTTATTTGGTCCCGTGATTACCAATTCCTCGGCCAGCAAACCGCGCAATTGGGTGACGATCGCAGGCACTGCTTCGCCAAAAAGTCCGGTGTCGCAAATCAATGCAATATCGGCGGTTAGCTCGTCTTTGTTGTCGCGCATGAACGGCACCAGAGAGGGAGAGCCGCTTTCTTCCTCCCCCTCAAAAAATATCGAAATTTTGACGGGCAGGGTCCCGGTCACGGCGATATAAGCCCGGCACGCCTCTAAAAACGTCATCAATTGGCCCTTGTCGTCGGAGGTGCCTCGACCGCGAATGACCGTACCGTTTGCGGTCTCCTCCAGTGCTGGCTCGAACGGCGGCGTATCCCAAAGGTCAATCGGATCAACGGGTTGGACATCGTAATGACCGTAAAACATAACATGCAGCCCGGCGCCATCGGCGTGGCCAACCACCATGGGATGGCCCGGAGTCGCGCGTTTTTTTGTATCGAACCCCAGAGACTTTAGGTCGTCAACCAGCCAGTCAGCGGCCTGTTCGCAATCTTGTTTGAACGCTGGATCGGTCGAAATCGACTTGAGGCGCAAAAGCTCCATCAGGCGCGTGGTGGCGTTATCAAGATCCGCGTCGATATGGGCGAGTACTTTTTCAAGCGACATGGCGCACTCCTATATGTTGCGATTTAGGGCGAAGCTAGCAGCCTCGGCGGCGCTGTCCAGTCGAAACGTCAAGCGTTAGGACGACGCAGGCGCGCGTGAAATCGCCGCCAATTGTTTCCGATCGTGCGGTAATGCCGGTAATTTGCCTCAACTGGCCTGCATACGCGCAAGGATTGTAAAATTCAGGTGTCAAAACGCGTTTGCTGTGGAATTTATCATCTGGATTTGCGTATGATTTGACAATTGAAAATATAGGTAATCGACGAGGATGATCGCAATGAAACTGAAAACCTGCCTGACCATGGTGATGCCGTTAATCTTTTTTGGGACCATCGCGGTGCCGGTTTCTGCTCAGGGCGTCCCCTCCGCCAGAACCGCCAATAAGCAACTTTATAGAACCGGCAAAAAAATGACCGAGGTTCGTATCGTGCGGCGCGATTTGATCCCGCCAAACCTTATCCCCGTCATCGAAGGCGCGGCTAAAATTCAAAAATATTACGAAGCGTTTGCCGTCAGTCCAACCGAAGGGATCAGCGCCACATCAGCGTTTCAAGCGATCAATTTCCACACCATTGCTACCGCCAATGCCGCCGCAGTAAACGGTTGTAATGCCAAGAAAAAAGCAGAATCGGAGGATTGTGTTGTGGTCGCTGAGTTTTTGCCCAAAGGCTATGATGGTCCGCGCTCATTCAGCCTCAGCGCTATTGCCAGCAAAGAATTCTCCAAGAAATACCGCCGCTCTGGCAAGCAAAAGGCGTTCGCGATTTCACCGGCAACCGGCTTTTGGGGCCGTGCCGTCAAAGTTGGCTCGCTTGAGGCCGCCCGCGCCGCCGCCGTGGCCGAATGCAAGGCGCAGGCCGCAGCCGTTGGTGGACAAGATTGTGTGGTCGTCAGCGAAAACTGAGCAATATCAAGATCTTGCATGGTTCTAAGCTGCGCCCGCCCAAATCCATCCTCCGCCCAGCACTCGAGAGTTGTCGCGGTGATAAAACACGCAAGCCTGCCCAGGCGCGACCCCTTCTTCCGGGGTCAGCAACTCGACCACGGCCTCGCTTGTGCCGATTGGTTTGACGATTGCCGCGCGCGGCGGGCGGGTTGATCGAATTTTAACCATTATTTCGTGCTGCTCTACCGCATCAAACGGGGCGTCACCCAGCCAGTTGATCTCGCGGATGGGTACAAGTCTGGTGCTCAACTCCTCTTTGGCGCCAACGATCACCCGCCGCCGCTCGGTATCGAGTTTCACCACATATAACGGGTCGCCGCCGCCAATCCCAAGGCCGCGCCGCTGCCCGATCGTATAGTTAATCACCCCGTTATGCCGCCCCAAAACCTGCCCGTTCATATCGACGATATCGCCCGGTTCAACCGCGCCGGGCCGCAGCTTTTCGATCACTTGCGCGTAAGAGCCGTTGGGCACAAAACAGATATCCTGACTGTCCGGTTTGTCGGCCACTGGCAGGCCATATTTGCGCGCCAACGCCCGAGTTTCTTCTTTGGATTTTAGGTGCCCAAGCGGAAATCTGAGGTAGTCAAGTTGGCCGGGAGTGGTCGAAAACAGGAAATAGGATTGGTCGCGCACAGGGTCGGCCGCCATGTGCAATTCGGCCCCGTTCTGCCCGCTAAAGCGTTGAATATAATGACCTGTTGCCATGCAATCGGCCTCTAGATCCTTGGCCGTTTCCAACAAATCGCGGAATTTCACCCGCTCGTTGCAGCGAATGCACGGCACCGGAGTCGCCCCTGCCAGATAGCTGTCGGCAAACTCCTCAATCACCGATTCTTTGAATCGGTTTTCGTAGTCCAAAACGTAGTGAGGAAAGCCCATTTCTTCGGCCACGCGACGGGCGTCGTGGATGTCGCGCCCGGCGCAGCACGCGCCTTTTTTGGCCAGAGCCGCGCCGTGATCGTAAAGCTGCAACGTCACCCCGATCACGTCATAGCCTTCGTCGGCCAGCATTGCCGCCACGACTGAGCTGTCCACGCCGCCCGACATGGCAACCACGACGCGGGTTTGCGATGGCGGCTTGTTAAATCCCAGAGAGTTTATGGGCGTATCTGAAGTCGGCAGGGTCAAGTGGAGAACTTTCGTTAAATTTTAACCGCAATATAGGAAAATCTTTCAAACTCTCAAGGGCTAGCCTTATCAGGTTTTTAAGAAACAGCCGTCAATCTGACGCGGACACACCCGATTTTGAGGAAAAGTTCGCGAAATGTACATCAAAAAGAAAAAAGGCCCGCTGTTGGTGGCGCTGAAAGATGGCAGCATGATGAGCCGCGCCGACCTGCCTTCGCCCACAACCAAACGATGGGTAGCAAGTCGCAAAGCGGCGGTGGTTCGGGGGGTCGAAAATGGCCTAATAAAGATGGAGGAGGCTTGTGAAATCTATGCATTGTCCGAGGAAGAGCTTGAAAGTTGGGTCGCCCGAACTCGAAAACACGGTGAAAGGGCGCTAAAAGCCACGAGCATACAAAAATATAGACAACTTTAAGTTGTAATGTTATGGATTCTAGAATGAGTAACCACTGATTAACCTTTCTAAGCCAGAGTTGCGTTAACCAAACCCACTAAATTCGGAGAAACCTATGCGCATTCTGCTTGTTGAAGACGACCCCACCACTTCCAAAAGTATTGAACTTATGTTGGCGAATGCCAATTTGAATGTCTACGCGACCGATCTCGGCGAGGAGGGAATCGATCTTGCCAAGCTCTATGACTATGACCTGATTCTGTTGGATTTAAACTTACCCGACATGAATGGGCATGAGGTGTTGCGTCAATTACGGCGCTCACGGGTTGATACGCCGATCCTTATTCTATCCGGCAATGATGACGCAGATAACAAAATCCGTGGATTTGGGTTTGGAGCGGATGATTACTTGACCAAACCGTTCCATCGCGAGGAACTGATCGCCA
>CAYPUW010000140.1:0-6132 GCA_964413925.1 uncultured Rhodobacter sp.
AAAATGGCAGAACGTGAGGCGAAGGAAAAAGCACGCGGCAAGAAGTTAGGCGGCACCCGACAGCAAGGATCAATATTGCGGCGAAACGGATCACAAAACGGTTCATTGGGTAGCCTCCTGGGTGGACCGCATTAACCAGCCAGTCACGGAATAATTGGGGTCAAATACCATCTTTGCTGCGGCCATGATGTCATCCGCCGTAACCGCTTGCAAAATGCCCGACCACGCGTCCACATCATCAACCGTCAAGCCCGAAGTCAGCGCCTCGCCATAGCTGCGCGCCAGTCCGGCCATGTTATCGCGGGCGTAAATATCCGAGGCCCGTATCTGCGCCTTGATCCGCGCAAGCTGCTTGGGGTCAACGCCGGTTTTCATGAAATCAGCGATCACCGCATCCATCGCGTCCTCGGCTTTTCGCAACGAAACCCCGTCAACCGGCACCATCACCAAGCCAAAAGTCGATGGATCAAGCGACAATCCGTCATAAAAAGCCGTGGCTTGCAGGGCGATCTTTTGTTCCAGTTGCAGCTTTTGCCCCAGAACCGATGTCAGCCCGCTGCCGCCCAGAACTTGCGCCAGCATCGACAGGGCCGCGGCCTGTTTTTGCTCGCCTGCATTGCGTTCGGGCGCAAGATAAGTGCGGATCACATAAGGCTGCGAAACGCGCGGGTCAGAAAACTTCAGCCGCCGGGGCGCAAGCTGCGTCGGCTCCTGCGGACGATGGCGCTTGGTAATACTGGGCGAGGGCTTCAGCCCGCCGTAATATTTCTGCGCCAGCGCTTTCACATCGGCGGGGTATACATCGCCAGCAACGATTAGAATCGCATTGTTCGGCGCGTAGTATTTCTTGTAAAACGCCAGCGCATCCTCACGCGTGAGCGCGCCAACCTCTTGTTTCCAACCGATAATAGGTCGCCCGTAAGGGTGGTTCAGATATTGCGCGGCTGAGCGTTGTTCGGAAAACTGCGCGCCGGGATTGTTGTCGGTGCGCGCGTTACGCTCCTCTAAAACCACCGAACGTTCGGTCTTCACATCCTTGGCGCTGAGGATCAGACCTTGCATCCGATCGGCCTCCATCTTCATCATCAAAGCCAGACGATCAGACGCGACCCGCTGCCAATAGCCGGTATAATCATAAGAGGTGAACGCGTTTTCAGAGCCGCCATTGGCCGAAACCACGCGTGAAAACTCCCCCGATTTCATGGTTTTCGTGCCCTTGAACATCAAATGCTCCAGCAGATGCGCACTGCCGGTTTTGCCCGGCGCATCATCGGCCGCACCTACCTTGTACCACACCATATGGGTCACCACCGGGGCGCGATGATCTTCAACCACCACCACATCCATGCCGTTTTTTAGCGTGAACGTGGTCACGTTATCAGCGGCGGCAACGGCAAGGGAGGGTAGGGTCAGAAAAACAAATGTGACGACAATGGCGAGCTTTTGATAAATACGCATTCAGGGACTCCAGGCGAGGTCTTTAAGTTGAGAATTAGGCATGTATCCCCCCAACACAAGCGCGAAAACGAACTTGTGACCAAACGTGGCGAAACTTGGCTGATCCCTGAGGCGTGCGGTTATTTGGCAGTATTAGGCGGAGCTGCGGAGGTGCGAACCCCCAGTCGGCGCAGGCGTTTTAGCTCGCGGTAACGATCCAGCGTTTGCGGCTGATAAGCGCTGAAATAGACGGTAGTGCCGAACAAACGCTCCAACAATTTCCCGCGATGTTTGTTGCGAAACTCGCGATCCTCGCGCGCCAGAACATTGCGGATATCACCGGCGACACCGTAACGTGACACCACGTTGATCAGGCCGAGATCTGCGCGCGCCACCCCGGCCCGCGTCATCAGTTTGGGACGCCCCCCCAGCGCCGCTGCCGCATCCAACAGCGGGGTCGGGTCAGTGAGATTGGCGCCACCCGGCGTTGGCTCGGGCAGGTCGGTATAGGATTTCGGTTGGGTCAGGGTCTTGGTTGGCAGGATGGTAAACTCGTCGGGTCCACTGCCCGAAGCGCGCAGGTTCATCAACCCGCCCTCTTTTTTCGCGCAAGCAGACAAAGCAACGGTCGTCGCCAGCAACACCACGATCATCGGTTTAACCGTTATCATTCAATCCTCCAACGCCCCAACGAAGGGCTTGGCCCCCTTATCGCCCGGCTCAGCCCTCGTTGTCCAGTTTATTGGATGTCAGGACAAGCCCGAAAGCACCTAAAAAGATCACCACGTCGGCGATATTGAACGCATATGGGTTGTTCAGGCCACAGCAAGAGACGTTCAAAAAGTCAGCAACCGCGCCGTAAATCACCCGATCAAGCGCATTACCAATCGCGCCACCGACCACCAGCGCGGCCCAAACCACCCCAATCGGGCTGGTCATTTTGCGCGCCCAACTGATCAACCACAGCGAAATTGCCAGCGACAAAGCCACCAAAACCCAGCGCATAATTTCGGTTCCATTAGCGAAAAGCCCGAAATTTACCCCCTGATTCCACGCGATACTGAAGTCAACGTAAGGCGGGTAAACCGCGATGTAGCCCAAATTCTTGAGGTTCATCCACTCGACCACCAGCCATTTCGTGCTTTGATCCAACAGCAAGATCACGCCTGAAATGATCAGGAGCTTTTTCAGTCTAGCGTCCATTCTTACCAACCCTCTAATGACGGAAATGCCGCATACCAGTGAACACCATCGCCAAACCAGCGGCGTCGGCGGCGGCGATTACCTCTGCATCGCGCAACGAACCTCCAGGCTGGATAACAGCACTCGCTCCGGCTTCTGCCGCCGATAACAACCCGTCGGCAAAGGGAAAAAACGCGTCCGATGCCACCACCGAACCGATGGTTAACGGCTCCGCCAAACCAAGTACCTGCGCCATGTCTTCAGATTTTCGCGCCGCGATACGCGAGCTGTCAACCCGGCTCATCTGCCCGGCCCCCACGCCGACTGTCGCCTGATCTTTGACATAAATGATAGCGTTGGATTTGACATGTTTGGCCACACGCCACGCAAACAACAAATCATCAAGCTCGGCCTCTGTGGGCGCGCGCTTGGTCACCGTGCGCAAATCTTCGCGCGAAATCCGACCATTGTCGCGATCCTGCACCAAAAAGCCGCCCGAAACCTGACGCCAAGTGCGCGCGCGCCTCGTCACATCAGGCAAGCCGCCAGTGGTCAAAAGACGTAGGTTGCGCTTGGCCGAAAACACGTCCCTTGCCTCGTCGGTGGCTTCGGGCGCGATCACCACCTCGGTAAACACATTGACAATCTGGCGCGCGGTTTCGCCGTCAAGCACACCGTTAAGCGCGACAATTCCGCCAAAGGCCGAAGTCTGATCACATTCAAAAGCGCGCCGGTAGGCCTCACCAAACGAGCCACCTCGCGCAACACCGCACGGGTTGGCGTGTTTGATAATCGCCACCGCCGGGCCATCATCGAGCGCGAACTCTGCCACCAACTCGAACGCCGCATCGGTGTCGTTGATGTTGTTATAAGACAGCTCTTTACCCTGCCATTGCCGCGCCGTGGCCACGCCCGTGCGCCCTTCGCCAGACGTATAAAACGCCGCCGTCTGATGCGGGTTTTCGCCATATCGCAGCGTTTGCGCCAGCGTCCCCGCCACCGCGCGGCGACGCGGGGCGGCAATATCCAGCGCGCCAGAGAACCAGTTGGAAACCGCCGCATCATAGGCCGCCGTACGACCATAAGCTGCCAGCGCTAATGATTGGCGATACATGTAGGAGGTCGCACCGTCATGGGCCGCAAGCTCGTCGAGCAGCGCCGCATAATCCTCCACATCCACCACCACATTAACGAATTGGTGGTTCTTGGCCGCCGCCCGGATCATTGCCGGACCACCGATGTCGATATTCTCAACGCAGGTCGCGTAATCGCCCCCTTTGGCGACAGTTTCCTCAAACGGATAAAGGTTAACCACCAGCAAATCTATCGCCTCGATGTCATGCTCTTTCATCGCGCTCTGATGCTCGGCATTGTCACGCAGCGCCAAAAGACCGCCATGAACGCCGGGATGCAAGGTCTTGACGCGGCCATCCATCATCTCGGGAAAACCAGTTAGATCGGCAACATCGCGCACGCTCACGCCAGCATCGCGCAGCATGCCCGCACTCCCGCCCGTAGACAAAATCTCGATCCCGCGCGCGCTAAGCGCTTGTGCCAATTCAACCAGCCCGGTCTTGTCAGACACAGACAGCAATGCGCGCCGCACCGGCACCAGATTAACAGACATAAAACAGGTTTCCTTTTGTTAGACCACCGCCAGCGGGTCGCCTTCGGCAAGATCGCGCACATGTCGGTTGCCGTCCTGTACGCGCGCCAAAGTCCAGATGACCTGACTTGAGTAATCCATAACCGTGTCGGATAAAACGATCTGTTTTGTCGCGCGTGGCCGCAATCGCCCGCTTTCCAGATATACGCTCTCTTCAAGCGTGATTTTGGCGCGACCCTGATGGCGAAACACCCAGACCTCGCCGCTTTTAAGCACGAGTGATACCGCAGTGCCGCCAAGATCGACCGTCGCGCTCACATCCGGGTGCAAGTGAAAGCGCACATCAAACTGAACCCCGCGCATGGCCGTGCGGTTCATCAGATCCTCGAATGTAATGCGGTCCGTTTCCGACAGCGCGCCAAGCGTATCCTCGCCATGCAGCCCCCGCCCGTCCAAAGACAGATCAAGCCGTCGCACATGCAGCAATCCGTGGGTGCGCGCATATCCGTTATGGGTCGCCGCAACCGAGCTGCCATCCAGATTGCTCGCCGGTTGCGCCCGCACCTCTTTGGGACCATCGACCAGCAAATCGTCCATGCCCAAAGCCGGGCCAAATCGCGACGAGGAAAACCCCGAGATTGATAGGGTAGAATGAGAGGCCGTCCCGCGCGCCGCACGCCGCCACTCCTCGCCAAACTCGTTGCCAGAGCCACAGTTGACGATAATCGGACGCCGCCCCGAGGTCATCTCGAACCCCAGCGTGCTGGCATGGGCGTTGACCGAATGGGCCGTGGCAGGAGGCGAGCTTGCGTCCATCACGATACTGGTGCGCCCCGCCGACAGCCGCCCATAGCCCATCACAAGGCCAGAATTTCCGCTCGCGCGCACCCCCGACGAGGCCAGCGCAAGGTCAAGCCGCCCCTCGACCCCACGGCCACCGCCATGAAACCGCGCCAATGAGCCATCGCAATGGCGCAGGCTGCGCAAGGTCGGCGCGATGCGCTCTATCGCCAGCAAATGCTGACGCTCGGCCATCTTTCCGTCTTCGCTAAGGGCGGCGGCAGCCCATGTCAAAAGGGTAAACGCCTCCGTTAGTTCCTCGGGATTGCGCGTGGGAATACCGCCGTCACCATCAATTCGGCGCGCACATTCATCGCCCATCGCCCGCATGGCAGGCCCAACCAGATGCGACGATCCCTCCAGCGCGAGGCCCGCATAAATCAACCCCGTCAGCGATTCAAATCGCGGCAAGCCCGCCGGGGCTGAGTGCCAGCGGCGGCGCAAAAAATTGGTCTGGCGGGCAAGATTGCGGAAAAACCGATCGGCCTCGTCTCGGCTTAGCCCTTTCAGCATGAAAACCGCGTGGTTTATCCAGCGGATAATCCGCCGACCCGCCAACTCCGGCACCCAGCCATTGCCGTAACCGCGCCCGTAATGCTCGATCCATTCGATCAACCAACGCTGGGCCAGATCGCGCGAAGCCGAGGTGCCAACGGCGGCCAAATCATCAAGCCACGCAAACCCGTGCAACTGCGCCTCAAACGAGACCGAAGGGCGCTCAACATCCCAGATCGAAACCCCCGGAGCCTCAACCAGAAAACCCGCAAACAGATAGTTTCCAGCCATCAGTTGATGCCCGCGCGCATAAGAGCCGATGGTTTTGGGTTCGGGTTGCGACACAAACGCCGTCACCGGCCGCGCGATCCCGCCAAGCCGCGCAGCAAAACGATTAAGCAAGCGATCTCGCGCCAGCTCCAGCCGCGCGCCAAGCAGTTTTCGAGCCAAAGTTGTGTCGTCCATTTTGGCGCTATTAATCCAAGAGAGTACGTTTGGCGCGAGCATAATCACCGCTTGGCGAACTGTCACCCGATCATTGCGGTTTCAGGTCGCTTTTTCAGGCCGCCTAT
>CAYPUW010000141.1:0-6121 GCA_964413925.1 uncultured Rhodobacter sp.
ACCAAGCGTCAACTTACCGACTGGCTGATCGCCAATGCCTCTGCGGCGGCGGATACCAAAGCGGCCAATGTGCTGAACGACCCCAGAATAACCGCGACCAATCCGGTGAACATCCCGCTTGCTGGCGAGGCCTCTTACACCATCACCGCGCGACCTTTCTGGCAAAACGCTCATAAGAACATTGATGCGGCCACGTTTAAGCGCGCGCCGATATATTCGCGTGCCAACTGCGCGGCCTGTCACAGCGATGCGCAATCCGGTCTGTTCTATCCTGCAAATATTTCAATCCCTAAGGAGACTGCTCAATGAATTCCCTGATCAAACTCGCCACAACGGCGCTTTTTGCGATCGGCCTGACGCTCGGTGTGGCTGTGCAAACCCAAGCGGGCAGCGCGCAAGATGCCATCATCGCGGCCCTCGCCGCACAAGCGGGCGGAGCCACGTTCTCAGCTGCCAAAGGCAAGGCATTTTTTGAGGCTATGCGTACCGGCGGCAAACCGGCGACCCCGTCTTGCTCCACCTGTCACACCAAAAACCCGCGCGCTATGGGCAAAACCCGGGTTGGCAAAGTGATCCAGCCAATGGCGCTTTCGCTCACCCCTGACCGGTTCAGCGATCCGGCCAAGGTGGCAAAATGGTTTCGGCGCAATTGCAAATCCGTCTTGGGACGCGAGTGCTCGCCAACCGAAAAAGGCAATTTTTTGACCTACTTAACCAACCTTTGACATTGATTGGAGCGTAATATGATCCCCAAAATAAAACCCGTCTTGCTGGCCATCGCGGCCACCATGGCGATGGCTCCCGGCGCATTGTTTGCCGCTGGCACCTCCTCACCAGCCGCATTAACCAAACAGGAATGTTCGGCCTGCCATTTGCAATACCCGTCTTTCTTGCTTCCCAAGCGGTCCTGGGGCGCAATCATGGGCGATCTGTCAAACCACTTTGGCGAAGATGCCAGCCTTGACGAGGCCTCCCGCGCCAAGATCGAGGCGTACCTGAAGTCGACAGCCGCCGACAGCAATGGGCGCAATCCAAATTGGTTGCGGGCAATTCCGGCGTCTGAAATCCCGATGCGCATCTCAGGGCTGCCGTGGTTTCAGTATCAGCACGGGAGCCGGGTCAAAAACTGGATTAAAACTCATCCTGAAATTGGCACCATTTCGAACTGCACCGCCTGTCATAGGGGGGCTGAGCAAGGGTATTTTGACGATGAATAGCATCGTCGCGTAACCAGTTTACCCGTTCGTTGTTCTGGAGTCTGACCCCTGACCCATCGCGGGTCAGGCTCCTTTTTTGCGGTCACAAATTGTCGGTTTTCGCCCTTGATAAAGGAAATGGAGAACCGCCTTGCTTTATCGGCTACGCTTGATAATATTCGAACAAACCACGAACATAAGGCGCGGCAATGAGGCATCCAAACTTTTATGGCGTTGGACTGGTGATGGTCTCGGCGCTTGTCTTTTCGTCCGCAGGACTATTCGTAAAATCGGTCACCGCCGGCAGTTGGGAGGTGATTTTCTGGCGCGGTATTTTCGCGATTGGCTTCTCGCTGGTTTTCGTCATTCTCAGGCACTCGTTTCGGCGAGAGTTGCTCGCCATGGGCAAACCCGGACTGGCCGTGGCCCTTGTGGGCGCGCTCGGCACAGGCGCATTCGTGCCCGCATTCAAGCTTACGACCGTGGCAAATGTATCACTGATTTACGCCGCGGCCCCGATCATAGCGGCCCTGCTGGCGCGGTTTTTCGTGGGCGAGAAAATCTCCCGACAAACCATGGCGGCAATCGGGCTGGCCTTTGTCGGTGTGGCGATCATCTTTTCCGGCTCGCTTGGACAGGTGCATCTGAGCGGCGATTTACTGGCGCTTTTCATGACCCTGATGATGGCCTCAATGATTGTCATCTACCGCGCGTTTCCCGACACCCCCGTCGCCGGTCCGTCGATCCTGTCTTCGGTGTTACTGTTGGCACCGGCGTTCGCGCTTGGCAAACCATTTGACGTTGCGGGGGGCGAGATCGCAATACTGGCCGTATTTGGCGGATTATTCGCCATCGCCTCCATCACATTGGGAGAGGGCGCACGGCGCATTCCCGCATCGCAAACCGCCCTTCTGAGCGCACTTGAAACCCCGCTGGCCCCGCTGCTGGCTTGGCTGTTTTTGGCGGAGAACCCGGCATTTGCCACCTATATCGGCGGTGCGTTGGTTCTGGCGGCGATCATCTGGGCGCAACTGGGAGCGGCGAAGGAAGCGCGCCCTAATCCGCCGTCCAGCCCCCGTCGATCATCAAAGCCGAGCCGGTCACCATCGCCGAGGCCTCCGACGCCAGATAAACCACCGCCCCCATGATGTCCGCAACCTCGCCCGCGCGGCCAAGCTTGATCTTGTCCAATATCCACGCGCGCTTGACCGGGTCGTCAAATGTCGCCTGCGTTAGTGGGGTTTTAACGAAGGTCGGGCAGATGGTGTTGACGCGGATATTATGCGCGCCCCAGTCTATTGCCATCGCTTTGGTGAACCCTTCAACCGCGAATTTCGAGGCGCAATAAACCGCGCGCTCACCGCCCCCAACATGGCCCATCTGTGACGAGATATTGATCAGCGAACCGCCCCGCTTGGCCGCAATCAACCCCTTGGCCACCGCTTGGGTCACAAAATACGCCCCCTTGAGGTTCACGGCCATCACCGCGTCAAAATCCGCCTCAGGTGTTTCATGCGCACGCGAATGACGCGCCAATCCGGCGCTGTTAACAAGCACATCAAACGGCCCCTGCGCCGCAATAATTGCAGCGGTTTTCACGGTGTCGACGATATCAAGCTCGACAACTTCAGTCGGCCAACCCTGGTCACGCATCAACGCCTGAACCTCCAGCAGCCGTACGCGATCCCTCGCCGCCAACGTGACCCTCGCGCCTGCGTCGGCCAGCGCAACCGCCGCGCCCAGACCCAACCCAGAGCTGCCTCCCACCACCAGCGCCGATTTAGCGTTTAGTTGAAATCCAATTGGGTGTGGCAGGCGGCTCATAAGCGCTCCTCAAGACAAAAATGACCAGCGGACCTTAGGCGAGGCGCAAAAAACTGGCAAGCCAGTCAGCGATTCGAGCCACGCCACCCAATTCGCCCCTTGAACGCATCGGCCCACTGGCTATAACCACGACAATTTGCAACTCAACACCAACCCTCCCTGCCCCGCGCCAAACACGCAGGGGCCGCGCCCGCAGGACCGATCATGCCCAAAAGAGACGACATCAAATCCATCATGATTATTGGCGCAGGTCCGATCATCATCGGGCAGGCTTGCGAGTTTGACTATTCCGGGGCGCAGGCATGCAAAGCCTTGCGCGAAGAGGGCTATCGGGTGATCCTCGTCAACTCCAACCCCGCGACGATCATGACCGATCCGGGCATGGCCGACGCCACTTATATCGAGCCGATCACCCCCGACATCATCACCAAGATTATTGCCGCCGAGCGCCCGGATGCGCTGTTGCCGACCATGGGCGGGCAAACCGCGCTCAACGCGGCACTGGCGCTCGATGATCTCGGGGTCTTGGAAAAATACAATATCGAGCTGATCGGAGCGGATCGCAAAGCCATTGAGATGGCCGAGGACCGCAAGCTGTTTCGCGAGGCGATGGACCGTCTGGGCATCGAAAATCCTCGCGCCGCCATCGCCGAAACCATCGAGCAATGCATGGACGCCCTGCCCGATATCGGCCTGCCCGCGATCATCCGTCCGGCCTTTACCATGGGCGGCACGGGCGGCGGCATCGCCTATAATCGCGAGGATTATGAGAAGATTTGCGCCACCGGACTGGCCGCCTCCCCCGTCAGCCAAATCCTGATTGACGAGAGCCTGTTGGGCTGGAAAGAGTTCGAGATGGAGGTCGTGCGCGACCGGGCCGACAACGCCATCATCATCTGCGCAATCGAAAATATCGACCCAATGGGGGTGCATACCGGCGACAGCATCACGGTTGCGCCGGCGCTGACGCTGACGGATAAAGAATACCAGATGATGCGGACCCATTCGATCAATGTGCTGCGCGAAATCGGGGTCGAAACTGGTGGCTCCAACGTGCAATGGGCGGTTAATCCCGCCGACGGGCGCATGGTGGTGATCGAGATGAACCCCCGCGTCAGCCGCTCCTCGGCGCTGGCCTCCAAGGCCACGGGCTTTCCGATTGCCAAGATCGCGGCAAAACTGGCGGTGGGCTATACGCTGGATGAGCTGGATAACGATATCACCAAGGTCACGCCTGCGAGTTTTGAGCCGACGATTGATTATGTTGTCACCAAAATCCCGCGCTTTGCGTTTGAGAAATTCAAGGGCGCCGAGGCCACACTGACCACGGCGATGAAGTCGGTCGGCGAGGTGATGGCGATCGGGCGCACCATCCACGAAAGCCTGCAAAAAGCGCTGGCCTCGACCGAAACCGGCCTCAACGGGTTTGACGAGATCGACATCGAAGGCGCGCCCGATAAGGCCGCTGTGATCAAGGCAATTTCGGCGCAAACACCGGACCGGATGCGGCTGATTGCCCAAGCCATGCGCCATGGGCTGGATGACGACGAGATTTTTCAGGCCACCAAATATGATCCGTGGTATCTGGCCCGCATCCGCGAGATCCTCGACACCGAGGCCGAAATTCGGGCCACCGGCCTGCCTGACGCCGCCACGCCCTTGCGTCATTTGAAAATGATGGGCTTCACCGATGCGCGATTGGCCGATCTGACGGGTAATGACGAGCGCCATGTGCGCCAAACCCGACTGCGGCTTGGCGTGACTGCCAGCTTCAAACGCATCGACACCTGCGCCGCCGAATTTGAGGCCCAAACCCCCTATATGTACTCCACTTACGAGACCCCGGTGATGGGCGAGGTTGAGTGCGAGGCGCGTCCTACGGATCGCAAAAAAGTCGTCATCCTCGGCGGTGGTCCCAACCGGATTGGCCAGGGGATCGAGTTTGATTATTGCTGCTGCCACGCCTGTTACGCGCTGACCGATGCCGGTTATGAAACCATCATGATCAACTGCAATCCCGAGACGGTCTCGACCGATTATGACACCTCGGACCGCCTTTATTTTGAGCCGCTGACGCTGGAACATGTGCTGGAAATCCTGCGTAAAGAACAAGAAAATGGCACGCTTCACGGGGTGATCGTGCAGTTTGGCGGGCAAACACCGCTCAAGCTGGCAAACGATTTGGAGGCCGAGGGCATTCCGATCCTTGGCACCACCCCTGACGCCATTGATCTGGCCGAGGATCGCGAGCGATTTCAGCAACTTCTCCACGACCTTGCCCTCAAGCAACCTTACAATGGTATCGCCTCCAGCCCAGAGCAAGCCTTTGAAATCGCTAAAGATGTTGGCTATCCTCTGGTCATTCGCCCCTCTTACGTTCTGGGTGGGCGCGCGATGGAAATCGTGCGCGATGACGCGCAACTGACCCGCTATATCAACGAGGCGGTCACGGTTTCCGGCGACAGTCCGGTGCTGCTTGATCGCTATTTGTCCGGCGCGGTCGAGGTCGATGTGGACGCGCTTTGCGACGGAAAAGACGTGCATGTGGCCGGGATCATGCAACATATCGAGGAGGCGGGCGTTCACTCCGGCGACAGCGCCTGCTCGTTGCCGCCCTACACACTTTCGCCCGAGATCATTGCCGAGCTAAAGGTGCAATCGCGCGCGTTGGCATTGGGGTTGAATGTGGTCGGGCTGATGAACGTGCAATTCGCCATCAAAAACAACGAGATTTTCGTACTCGAGGTCAATCCTCGCGCCAGTCGCACCGTGCCGTTCGTGGCCAAATCCACCGATAGCGCCATCGCGGCAATCGCGGCGCGCTTGATGGCAGGCGAGCCTCTGAGCAACTTCCCCCACCGCCCGCCTTACAAGGAAAACGCCCGCGACGACGAGCCTTTGCCCTTCGCTGACGCCATGACGCTGGCCGACCCAAACACACCTTGGTACTCGGTCAAAGAGGCGGTTTTGCCGTTCAACCGCTTTCCCGGTGTGGACACATTGCTTGGCCCAGAGATGCGCTCGACCGGCGAGGTCATGGGCTGGGCGCGCACGTTTGAGCGCGCATTTTTAAAGTCGCAACTCGGCGCGGGGCATGTGAT
>CAYPUW010000142.1:0-6086 GCA_964413925.1 uncultured Rhodobacter sp.
GTGCGCGACCATCTGAACGAGCAATTGCTGGTCCTGTGGGCGAAAACCCAAAAGACCATCGGTTTTGTGACGCATTCCATTCCTGAGGCGGTGTATCTGTCGACCAAAATTGTGGTGATGAGTCCGCGTCCGGGGCGGATTATCGACATCATCGACAGCCCCCTGCCCACTGAACGCCCGCTTGATATTCGCGACACGCCGGAGTTTCTGGAGGTGGCCCATCGGGTGCGCGAGGGGCTTCGGGCCGGGAATGCTTATGATGATTGAGGCGGTTGCACCGATATGTTCGGGAGTTGGCTCATGAGTTGGTTCATGCGACGGGCTTTGCCGATCCTCACCGTGGTCGTGGCGATTATGGTGTTGTGGTATGCGGGGGCGGTCGGGCTGAACAGCAAATGGGCATATGACAAGGCCAAACGCGCCAATGTGGAGCTGAGTTTTGAGGGGTTGGTCGCCGATACGCTGTCGCAACTCAAACCCAAACTGCCGGCACCGCATCAGGTGATTGCCGAGATTTGGAGGACGACCGCGCTTAAGAATATCACCTCGCGCCGCTCGCTGGTTTATCATGGCTGGATCACTTTGTCGGCGACGGTTTTGGGCTTTTTCATGGGTACGGGCTTGGGCATATTACTGGCGGTCGGCATTGTTCACAGTCGAGCGATGGACATGTCGGTGATGCCGTGGGTCATCGCCAGCCAGACCATCCCCATTCTGGCGATTGCGCCGATGGTGATTGTGGTTCTGAATGCGGTGGGCGTATCAGGATTGCTGCCTAAGGCGGTGATTTCAATGTATTTATCGTTCTTTCCGGTGGTGGTCGGCATGGTTAAGGGGCTGCGCTCGCCCGATCATATGCAGCTTGACCAGATGCGTACTTGGCACGCCAGTAAGGTGCAAACTTTGTGGTTGTTACGGTTGCCCTCGTCGACGCCCTATCTGTTTACCTCGCTTAAGATTGCTATGGCGGCGGCGTTGGTCGGGGCGATTGTGGCCGAGTTGCCGATCAATCAAAATGGCGGGCTTGGCGCGCGGATGCTGGTCGGCAGTTATTATGGTCAAACCATTCAAATCTGGAGCGCGCTGATTGTGGCGGCGGTGTTGGCGGCGGTGTTGGTGGCGCTGATCGGCCTTATGCAGAACATCACCCTTAAACGTATGGGGATGGCGCGATGAACTGGTTAGTCGGAGCGATTGCGTTTTGGTTGGGGGCATGGGCGCTTAATCTGTGGATGGCCAAGCGGCCCAAGATGAAGCTGGCGGCGTTCGTGGTGCCGACCCTGTTTGGCATCACGCTGTTGATCTTGTGGGAGGGCGTGGTGCGCGGTTTTCAGATCAATCCGGTTTTGTTGCCCGCACCAAGCTCGATTGGCATTAGGTTTGCCTCTAGCATTCCCACCTTGTGGGTTGATTTCGTGCAGACGTTTATGAAGGGCGCGCTTTCGGGGTTTGTGATCGGTTGCTCGGCGGCGTTTTTGACCGCGGTTGCGGTGGATCGGTCGCCATTTTTGCAGGCGGGATTGCTGCCTGTGGGCAATTTTGTGGCGGCGTTGCCGATCATTGGCATGGCACCGATTTTGGTGATGTGGTTCGGGTTTGACTGGCAGTCAAAGGCGGCGGTGGTGGTGGTGATGGTCTATTTTCCCATGCTGGTGAATACGGTTCAGGGCCTGAAGGCCAGCGAGCCGATGCAGCGCGATTTGATGCGGACTTACGCGGCCAGTTATCCACAGGCGTTGTTAAAGCTGCGGCTGCCAGCGGCGATGCCGTTTATATTCAATGGGTTGAAAATTAGTACAACTCTGGCACTAATTGGTGCTATTGTAGCGGAGTTCTTTGGCTCTCCCATCAAGGGAATGGGCTTTCGGATTTCGACCGAGGTCGGGCGGCTTGCACTGGATATGGTGTGGGCTGAAATTGCGGTGGCTGCCTTGGCTGGCTCTGCATTTTACGGCAGTGTTGCGATGATCGAGAGGGCGGTAACGTTCTGGCATCCTTCACAAAGACGAGGCTGAGCAAAAATAATCAAATTAACCAACTGGGAGAAAGACCAATGAATAAACTGATGACAACAGCCCTTGCGGGTGTTCTGGCGCTGGGCGCGGGCGTGGCGCAGGCGGCGGATAATGTGACGCTGCAACTGAAATGGGTCACGCAAGCCCAGTTTGCGGGTTATTATGTGGCCAAGGACAAGGGCTTTTATAAGGCTGAAAATCTGAATGTGACCATCAAACCGGGCGGTCCTGATGTCGCTCCGGCACAGGTTCTTGCCGGTGGTGGTGCTGATGTGATCCTTGATTGGATGCCTTCGGCATTGGCGTCGCGCGAAAAGGGTTTGGACCTTGTTAATATTGCGCAGCCGTTCAAGCGCTCGGGTATGGAGCTGACTTGTCGCAAGGATGCGGGGATTTCCTCGCCTGCCGATTTCGCGGGCAAGACGCTTGGCGTTTGGTTTTATGGCAACGAGTATCCGTTCCTGAGCTGGATGAGCAAGCTTGGTTTGAAAACCGACGGCTCTGCTGGCGGAGTTACCGTTTTAAAACAAGGCTTTAACGTTGATCCGATCCTGCAAGGGCAGGCTGCTTGTGTGTCGACCATGACCTATAACGAGTATTGGCAGATCATTGATGCGGGTCTGAAGCCCAGCGATTTGGTGGTGTTCAAATATGAGGATCAGGGCGTGGCTACGCTTGAGGATGGCATGTATGTGCTTGGCAAAAACCTGAAAGATCCGGCATTTGCAGACAAGATGGTGCGGTTTGTGCGCGCCTCGATGAAGGGTTGGAAATGGGCTGAGCAAAATCCTGATGCAGCGGCGATGATCGTGCTGGAAAATGACGCAACAGGCGCGCAGACCGAAAAGCACCAAAAGCGGATGATGCGTGAAATTGCCAAGCTGACGGCTGGCTCTAACGGGGCGCTTGATCCTGCCGATTATCAGCGCACGGTTGACAGCCTGATGAATGGCGGCTCGGACCCTGTGATCACCAAGCAGCCCGAGGGTGCCTGGACCCATCAGATCACCGATCTTGCGCTGAAATAAGGCGCAATTTCAACGAGAGACAACAGCGTCCGGCGGGGGAGACCTTGTCGGGCGCTTTTTTGTGGGGACTCGGGCGCGGCCCTGTCGGTTTAGGAAAATTTTAGCTAAAACTGACCTCATAATCCGCTGGTGGACGCGGCAAATAATGGGCCATGCGCGCGGTAGTGGAGCGCCTCCAGAATGGTCGCGTTGGTGTTGAGGGAAAGGACGGCGTTGGGGCGACCTGTGGCCTCATACAGACCGGCCAGCCAGCCGTTGCGGGTTTGCAAATCACTTACGGCGTCGAGCAGTTTTTGCGCGTAGGGCGAGGGGATGAGCGCCCACCAGCCAAAGGCGGCTTTGGTGGACAGACAGCGAAACTGGTCAAGGTTGGCACCGTTTTGGTCTAGGCTGACATAGGGCGAGGCGCGCGCGAGCAGGCCCTGAATGGCTATTCCCGGAGGCCGGTCGAGCACCTCCTCGGTGAGGGCGGTCAGATGGCCGGTTTGCTCAAAACGCGACTTTTGGGCGAGCAACAGGCTGGCGGCGATCTCTGCCATGGGCTGCCGCCAGCCAAACTCCATCGCCTCCAGATGAAAGGGGTCGGATGTGATAACGTGAGGGGTTCGCGCGCTTTGGCGTCGGTCGCAGGGAAGGGCCTGTGCGCGGTAAGTGTGCCAGCCCAGAACCGGTTTTAGCTCCAGCGCAGGGCGTGCGTTTAATCCGACAAGGCAGGCAACTCTGGCGGCATATTGCTCGTATCCGAGATAGGTGTCGGCGGGCGGATGGGCGGTGTTTTGCGTCGCTTGCGGGGGCACAAAACTGCCTTGGTTGAGTAGGCGATCAAGCCTCCAGCGGTTGAGAATGAGCGAGATTTCGGGCGCGAGATCGGGGCAGTGATGGGCCACAGTGATAAAGCCCACCACCAGCCGCATGATCTGGCGCGGCGAGTATCCGGTGACGGGGAGGGGGACCTTTGTCCCGTGCCCGTCAAGCGGGGCGAGGGTGGCGTTGCAATAGGAAACTGCTGGCAGGGTTAGCGCGTTCAACGGCAAATCGGCCAATGCATGAAGACAAACCTCGATGCGCGCGCGCATGTCAGGCGGGGGAATGATCTTCAGCAGTCCGGCGCAAAGAATGGCCTGAAGGGTCGCGCCCATCTCCCACGGCCCGAGCGCACCTTTGGTGGGTAGATGCGCGGCATGGGTGTTTGGCGGGCGCGTTGCCGGGCAAAAGCCGCGACCGGGATCGGTGAAACGGTCGAAATAGGCCCAGGCGATGCGGGCGTGTTTTTTCTGGGCAGGGGTCAGGCGGGTCGGGATAATGCTGCGCATTTTGGTGGCCACTGCCTCTGTCGACGAGGGGGCAGCGCGACTTGAGAGATAGCGTTTTGTGACTGCGAATGCCTGCATGATGTCCCGTCAGAAAAGCGAGTAATTCGGGTGAATAGGGTGGCGGCGACATGGGGTTTAGCCCGCATCTTTCTGACAGCAATCCCGCGTATTTACCGCTGTTTACGCCCAAAGGTGTGAAATTTCGGTTAATCCCGCTCAGGATTTTCGTTAAAATTGTCGGTATTTTTTGCCAATTCATGGTCCGCTAGTTCATGATCTAGAAACCTTTCGAACATATCAAGGTTTACAGCTTCGAACTGGCCAAAGCTCTCCATCCAGATCGAAGGGGCTTTGAGTGCGGTCGGCTCGAGCTTGCACCATTTGACGCGACCACGTTTTTCCTGACTGATCAGCCCGGCACGGCTGAGGATCGAGAGGTGTTTTGAGATGGCGGCAAGGGAGATCGGGAACGGCTCGGCCACGTCGGTCACGGCCATGTCGTCCTCGAGCAGCATGGTCAGAATCCTGCGTCGTGTGGGGTCGGCAAGGGCGGCAAAAATGAGGTCGAGGGCGTCGGTCATGGTAAATCAATGGCGACTGGCAGCTTGGGCGTCAACCATTTGCGCGGCTCGGGGGCTGCGGGCGGCTATGCGTTTGGCCCTAAGCGTCGCAACGGGTTGATTTATTCTGGTTTAATTCTCGTTGATCCTGTAAATCGGTATCAATAGGGGAGGAAATACGTTGAGACCTGCACATAACAGTGATCGCATCCGTTATGCCTTGATGGCGTTGATCGTGGTTCAGGCGCTTTGCGCGCTATTTTTTGTTTATGACTCCTATGTTGATCTGGTGTCCAAACCGGCGGGTTTGCGGATCAGTTTCCATCTTGTGGTGGAGATGATCGCGACATTGTCGCTGGCGCTGGCGATTGTGTTTGAGGTTTTATACCTACGCTCGATGATGGCGCAAAGTGCTCGGGCCGAGAAGGGGATGCGGATCGCTTCGGGGGCATTGCAAGATGTGATCGAGGAATATTTCAGAGATTGGGGGCTGACCCCAGCCGAGCGCGATGTGGCGATGTTCTCGATCAAGGGGATGTCGATTGCCGAGATCGCTGACTTGCGGGAGTCCCGTGAGGGTACGATCAAGGCTCATCTTAACGGGATTTACCGCAAGGCCAATGTGTCGGGGCGCAGTCAGTTGATCAGTTTGCTGGTCGAGGATTTGATTGGCCAGCCGTTGGTTGGAGCGACCGCTGCGTGAATGTGCATGGCTGAACGGGGAGCCCCAAAACCCCAAAACCCCAAAACCCCTTAAGTGTAAATAAATATTGAATTGGTATTTATGCCAAATACCTGAATATTTGAGAGTCTGCTGAATCTCTCTCCATATAATCCCTATCAATCAAACTTTCAATCCTATTCTTAATAAGTTCAGATGTTGGCTTAAACATCTGTAGCATAGTCATTACTTCATTCAATAAGTGCATATAGCTCATCTTCTTCCTTGACTTCATAATTTTAACAATTGCTGCATCAATGGAGTGTGTCCTATCAATATCTACCTTTTCTTTATTAAAAGTTTCCTTTATCATAGGGGCAGGTATAGTTATAACCTTCAGTTTATTCTTAAAACTATCATTCACTCTAAACACATCCTCACTTGAAACCTGCTTTAAATCCCCTGTCTTTGCTAATACTTTATATCGCTTACAACTTAAGGATTTTAGC
>CAYPUW010000143.1:0-6085 GCA_964413925.1 uncultured Rhodobacter sp.
CCGTATGGCGATCTTTGCGCTTGGCATCATGCCCTATATCTCGGCCTCTATCATCATCCAGCTCATGACTTCGATGGTTCCACAATTGGAGCAGTTGAAAAAAGAGGGTGAGCAGGGGACCAAGAAAATCAACCAATACACCCGCTACGGCACGGTGTTTCTGGCGACTTTTCAGGCCTACGCACTGGCCGCCAGCATCGAGGCCGGTGGTCTCGCCAATGATCCGGGCTGGTTTTTCCGTATTTCAACCGTGGTAACGCTGGTTGGCGGCACCATGTTCTTGATGTGGCTCGGCGAGCAAATCACCGCGCGCGGCATCGGCAATGGTGTGTCGCTGATCATCTTTGTCGGCATTATCGCCCGCATGCCCGCCGCCGTCGCCCAGTTTCTGGAGCAAGGCCGCGCCGGCACGATCAGCCCCGCCGTTATCATCGGGGTTGCAATCATGGTGGTGGCCGTTATCGCCTTCATTGTGTTTGTCGAGCGCGCGTTGCGCAAGGTTCACATCCAATATCCGCGCCGACAGGTCGGCATGAAGATGTATGGCGGCGAAAGCTCGCATCTGCCGGTCAAGCTCAACCCGTCAGGGGTTATCCCGGTTATTTTCGCATCCTCCCTGTTGCTGCTGCCAACCACGATCAGCACGTTTTCCGGCACGCAAAACTCCAGTATCCTCAATACGATACTGGCGTATTTCGGCCACGGCCAACCGCTTTATCTGATTTTCTTTGCGGGCATGATCGCGTTCTTCTCGTATTTCTACACGGCGAACGTGGCGTTCAAAACCGACGAGGTTGCCGATAACCTCAAGAACCAGAACGGCTTTATTCCCGGCATCCGTCCGGGGGCCAAGACAGCCGAGTATCTGGATTACGTGGTTAACCGTTTGTTGGTCGCTGGTTCTGTCTATCTGGTCGCGGTGGCGCTGTTGCCAGAGATTTTGCGCTCGCAGTTCAACATTCCGTTCTATTTCGGCGGCACCTCGGTTCTGATCGTGGTCTCGGTGACGATGGATACGATCAATCAGGTTCAAAGCCACATGCTTGCCCATCAGTATGAAGGTCTGATTGAAAAGTCCAAACTGCGCGGTAAAGGTGGCCGTAAAGGCAAGGCTCGCAGGAGCCCGACGCGAAAATGAATATTATATTGTTGGGTCCGCCAGGCGCGGGAAAAGGGACGCAAGCGCGCAAGCTGGTTGACGAGCACGGGATGGTGCAGCTCTCTACCGGCGATATGTTGCGCGAGGCGCGCAATTCCGGCACCAAGATGGGCAAAGTCGTGGCCGATGTGATGGATCGCGGCGCGCTGGTTACTGACGAGATCGTCATTGGCCTGATTGCCGAGAGGTTGGAGCGTGAACCCGAGTCTGTCGTATTTATCTTTGATGGATTTCCGCGCACGCTGGCGCAGGCCGATGCATTGGGCGATTTGCTCGAACGCATGGGCCGGACGCTCGGTGTGGTGATCGAAATATCTGTGGATGACGAGGCGCTGGTTCAGCGAATTTCGGGCCGTTTCACTTGCGCCGGTTGTGGCGAGGTTTACCACGACACGATCAAGCCGCCCGTCAAGGACGGGATTTGCGAGGAGTGCGGCTCGACCGAATTCATCCACCGCGCCGATGATAACGAGGAAAGCCTTCGCGTACGCCTGCTGGCCTATTACAAACAAACCTCGCCGCTGATCGGCTATTACTACGCCAAACACCTGCTCCATTCGGTCGATGGCATGGGCGAAATGGACGCGGTTTCCGCCGAAATCCGCGCGGTTCTGGCCACGGTATAAGCCCCCGCCGCCTACGCGAATTCTGGCCACGAGCGAATAACATCGCTCGGGCCTTGACGCCATATGCCATTGCCTCTAAACGACACCATCTCGGAGACGAGAATCGCTTGATTTATGGGGTTTTTATCCCCGAATCGGGCAAATAAAGCCCTCGGATACGAGGCATGGCCCAGCCACCAGTCGGGTGCCGGGCTTTTGTTGTGAAAAAAGGTTCTGGCATCACGGAACCGCAATCTAGGAATAGGAGACAACGTGGCACGTATTGCTGGCGTTAACATCCCGACCCATAAACGGGTTCACATCGCACTGACATATATCCACGGCATTGGCCGCAATACCGCCGCCGGTATTTGCGAGGCCGTGGGCCTTGATCAGGCGCGTCGGGTAAATGAATTATCGGACGCAGAAGTTCTGTCCATTCGCGAACATATCGACGCGAACCTGATGGTCGAGGGCGATCTTCGTCGCGACACCCAGATGAACATCAAACGTCTGATGGACCTTGGCTGCTATCGCGGCTTACGTCATCGCCGTGGTCTGCCCGTTCGCGGTCAGCGCACCCACACCAACGCACGCACGCGCAAGGGCCCAGCCCGCGCGATTGCCGGCAAGAAGAAATAAGGGAGGGTTCTGACAATGGCACGCGAAAAAACACGCCCCAAGAAGAAAGAGCGCAAAAACATCGCCACCGGTGTTGCGCATGTGAATTCTTCGTTCAACAACACAAAGATCCTGATCTCCGACGTACAAGGCAACGCGATTGCGTGGTCCTCGGCCGGAACAATGGGCTTCAAAGGCTCGCGCAAATCCACACCTTACGCGGCGCAGGTTGCGGCTGAAGATGCGGGTAAAAAGGCGCAAGAGCATGGCATGAAAACCCTTGAGGTCGAAGTGCAAGGCCCCGGCTCTGGTCGCGAAAGCGCGCTTCGGGCGCTGGCGGCTGTTGGCCTCAACATCACGGCAATCCGCGATGTGACCCCGATTGCCCATAACGGCTGCCGCCCACCAAAGCGTCGCCGCGTATAACCTATTGATCGGCCGTCCGGCATATCGGGCGGCCCGACCTGATTTTTTTGATAACCTCGGGAGTTTGCGCGTCCAACGGATCCGGACCCGCAAACAGGAATGGAGGAACCGCCCATGATCCATAAGAACTGGCAAGAACTGATCCGTCCGACACAGTTGGACATCAAACCCGGTGCTGATCCTACTCGGCAGGCCTCCGCAATCGCGGAACCGCTGGAGCGTGGCTTTGGCCTGACGCTTGGCAACGCGCTGCGGCGTGTTTTGCTGTCGTCCCTGCAAGGGGCCGCCATCACCAGCATTCAGATCGACAACGTGCTGCATGAGTTTTCCAGCGTTGCTGGCGTTCGCGAAGATGTCACCGACATCGTTTTGAACCTCAAAGGTGTGTCGATCCTGATGGAAGCCGAGGGGGCCAAACGGGTCTCGATCTCGGCCAAAGGTCCGGGAATTGTCACCGCTGGCGACATCTCTGAAACCGCTGGTGTCGAGATTTTGAACCGCGAGCATGTGATTTGCCACCTTGATGACGGTGCCAGCTTGTTCATGGAACTGACGGTTGAAAACGGCAAAGGCTATGTGGCCGCCGACAAAAACCGCCCCGAGGATGCGCCGATTGGCCTGATCCCGATCGACGCGATTTTCTCGCCGATCAGCAAGGTTTCTTACGACGTAACCGCCACCCGCGAGGGTCAGGTTCTGGATTACGACAAGCTGACGCTCAAGGTGGAAACCGACGGCTCGATCACGCCCGAGGACGCCATCGCGTTCGCCGCGCGCATCCTGCAAGACCAGCTTTCGGTCTTTGTCAACTTTGACGAACCCGAAGCCGCCAGTCGCGCCGAGGAAGAGGATGATCTGGAGTTCAATCCGCTCCTGCTCAAGAAAGTGGACGAGCTGGAACTTTCGGTTCGCTCCGCCAATTGCCTCAAGAACGACAACATCGTTTACATCGGCGATCTGATCCAGAAGACCGAGGCCGAGATGCTGCGCACGCCGAACTTTGGCCGCAAATCTTTGAACGAGATCAAAGAAGTGCTAACGGCGATGGGCTTGCATCTGGGCATGGATATCCTTGATTGGCCACCAGACAATATCGAAGAGTTGGCCAAAAAATACGAGGATCATTTTTGATCCAAAGCGGGGCGTTTAATGCGCCCCGCGAAAATGCCCGCCGGTGCGGGGAATATTCGGGCAATCCCGCCCCAAGGAGAGCGCACCACACGCATGGCGCGCCGGACAAAGTATAAAGAAGGACCAAAACCATGCGCCACGCCAGAGGCTATCGCCGCCTGAACCGCACCCACGAGCACCGCAAAGCGCTGTTCTGCAACATGGCCGGATCATTGATCGAGCACGAACAGATCAAAACCACCCTGCCCAAAGCCAAAGAATTGCGCCCGATCATCGAGAAAATGATCACGCTGGCCAAACGCGGCGATTTGCACGCCCGTCGCCAAGCCGCCTCCAAGCTGAAACAAGACGTCTACGTTGCCAAATTATTCGACGTACTCGGCCCGCGCTACAAAGACCGTCAAGGCGGTTATGTTCGCGTTCTCAAAGCTGGCTTTCGTTATGGTGATATGGCGCCGATGGCGATCATCGAATTCATCGACCGCGATGCCGATGCCAAAGGCGCTGGCGACAAGGCCCGCGTTGCCGAGGAAGCGTTGAAAGACTAACCTGATTTTTTTGGCCACACTGGCCACGCGAAATCCACAGATACAACAAACCCCCACAGAGCGATCTGCGGGGGTTTGCCTTTTTAGGCTGCGATTCGATCTAAGTCTTTTCCAGGGTCAACCAGTTCGGACGATAGCTCTATATGTGATCATTCAGGACTGCACAAACTCAGGCAACAAAGCCTAAACCAAACAAACAATCCGTCTTCGATCTTCGCAGCCATACTCACCACAAAATTGAATGGTTACGAGTGTCAATTTACGGTTGACTTGGAATTGTGCAACCTGTCTAAAAAGACATGTCTAGAAATATCGGTTTGGATACAATTCTTCGTCAATTACAGGCGGAATCGCCGTCAGGTTACATGGCGGGCATGCATATCCGCTTTGCCGGTCCCCTGTTACAGTTTCATACCTACGATCAGGACTGGGTTGATTACTATACTGAAAATGGTTTTGCGCTGCGCGATCCCATGATCGCCTGGGGATTTGCCAAAGAGGGTGCTTCGCGTTGGAGCGAGATCGATCTTCCCGACCCGTTTGGTATTCTTGAGAAGGCCGCCACGTTTCAATTGAAGTTCGGAGTTGTGGTTTCCAGCGGCCCATTATCGTCGCGCTCAATTGTCGGTTGCGCGCGCACGGATCGCGAGTTTGACGACGACGAAATCGTGCGAATCACCAAACTGGTGGTGACCCTGCACGAGGCGACAACGCCCCCCGACAGTCTCACCACCGCGCAGACCGAGGCATTGCAAATGATCGCCGACGGCCACCGCCACGCCGCCGCTGCCGCCAAAATCGGCATTTCGGAAAGCGCGCTCAAGGCACGGCTGATCTCGGCCAGAAACCGCCTGCTTGCGCGCACCACCGCCGAGGCGATCCAGCGCGCCAAGGATTACAATCTGCTCTAGTGGATCGAACGCAACATTTGAGTCCCTCCGCAAGTGCAACATATTTCTCGCAAGCAACTCAAATATTGTGATAATTTGATCCATCAAGTAAAAACTAGTGGTTCGAAACGTAAGATTCGATCCACTAGGCTCCTGACCCTAGGCTCCTGACCCTGGCCAAGGCAGATGCTTTATCGGCCCTGCCATCGGCAAGAATTGGCTGATATGCGTGCCGTAAAATGCGTGGTTGCGGTTGAAACTCGGGGCTTGGCGGCCCTATCTTTAATCCATCTTCCATCGAATTTACGAGGCCGAACCTTGAGACATTTCCTTGTTGCCGCATCCGTTGCCGTGATGCTCGCCCAGCCCGTGATCGCCGCGACCATTCCTCCCGTTTCCAACGCCCAAATCAAACTCAGCTTCGCGCCCGTGGTCAAAAAATCCACCCCTTCGGTGGTCAATATCTTTACCAAGCGCACGATCTCGACCAAATCTAGCCCGTTCGCCCGTGATCCGTTTTTCGCCGATATGTTTCGCAGTTTCGGCCCGCCCGCCCCTCGGGTTCAAAGCTCGCTTGGCTCGGGCGTTATCCTGTCGTCCGACGGGCTTGTCGTGTCGAACTACCATGTGGTCGGTGAGGCCGATCAAATCCGCGTGGTGCTGAGCGACCGGCGAGAGTTCGATGCCGATGTGCTGCTGGCCGAC
>CAYPUW010000144.1:0-4773 GCA_964413925.1 uncultured Rhodobacter sp.
GGCGATTATTCGCCTCACGCATGTGGCCGAGTTGCCAAGTCCCGAGGATTTGGTGCGCAAATTGCAAAATGCGCCGCTCTCTCAGCCGCCTGCGGGTGGTGGGCGTGTTGGTGGTAGTAATGCCGGTAGTTCTGGCGTTTCGGGGGCGGCAGTTTCGCCCCAAGGCGCGGGCGTTTCGGCGATTGCGGGCGGCGGGGTGACGGCTGAAGCGGTGAGCGCGCCGAACGAGGCGCTGGCGCGGTTTCAGCGTTTTGAGCAGGTGGTCGATTTGATCCGTGCCAACCGCGATGTGAAGCTGTTGGTCGAGGTCGAGGACGGCTTGCGGCTGGCGAAATACAGCCCCGGTCGGATCGAGTTTGAGATGAGCGGATCGGCTCCGCGTGATCTGGCGGCTCGGTTGGCCGCTCGGTTGCAGGGATGGACCGGCGCGCGCTGGGTGGTGTCTGTTGTGAGCGAGGGCGGTGGAGAAACCATCGCTGAGCGGCGCGATGCGGAGCGGTCTGATTTGCACGCGCTGGCCTTGGCTCATCCGATGGTTCAGGCGGTGCTGGCGCAATTTCCCAAGGCGGAAATTCGCGAGGTTAAGGCGCAGGGCTTTGAGCCGATGGATAATGTGGTGCCGATTGATCCCGACGATGTGGATGACGATTGGGATCCGTTTGAGAATGATTAACGAAAAGGAAAGAATATGCTGAAAGGTTTGGGCGGGCTTGGCGATATGGCCAAGATCATGAAGCAGGCGCAGGAAATGCAGGGCAAGATGGCGGATATCGAGGCCAGTCTTGACCAGATTAACGTGGTTGGCCAATCGGGTGCGGGCATGGTGGTGGCGACCACTAATGCCAAGGGCGCGCTTAAGGCGCTGGAAATCGATCCGTCGCTGTTTCGTGCGCAGGATAAAGAGGTGGTCGAGGATTTGATCGTGGCGGCAGTTGCGGATGCGCAAGCTAAAGCCGCCGAGACCCACCGCACCGAGATGGCCAAGCTGACCGAGGGCATGAACCTGCCTGCCGGTATGAAGCTGCCGTTCTGATCGGGCGGGCGGGCGTTTGACCGGACCTGACAGCGATATCGAGACGCTGATTGCCCTGATGGCGCGATTGCCGGGCTTGGGGCCTCGCTCGGCTCGGCGTGCGGTTTTGCATATGATCAAGAAGCGCGGGGCATTGATGGACCCGCTGTCGGATGCGCTTGCGCGCGTTGCGACTTATGCGCGCGAATGTGTCATGTGCGGCAATATTGGCACCGAGGAAGTTTGCCAGATCTGCCGTGCCGACAAGCGTGCCAACGGGCAGATTTGCGTGGTCGAGGATGTGGCCGATCTGTGGGCGATGGAGCGTGCGGCAGTTTTTGGCGGGCGTTATCATGTGCTTGGCGGGGTTTTGTCGGCGCTTGACGGGGTTGGGCCGGATGATTTGCGCATACCGCTGCTGCGCCAGCGCGTGGCTGACGAGGGTATAAAAGAGGTCATTATGGCGCTTAATGCCACGGTGGATGGCCAGACCACGGCGCATTATATCGCCGATGAGTTGGAGGGGGCGGGGGTCGCTGTGACCTCGCTCGCACAAGGGGTACCAATCGGTGGCGAGCTAGATTATCTGGATGACGGCACCATTTCGGCGGCATTGAAGGCGCGGCGGAGTTTTTGAGCGGCGCGTGATGCGCGCGCTCGATCACCAGTTTCTCACAGACAAGTGTTGTGTTTGCGCGCGTTGGCGGCTTTATCTAGCTTGACCTTCCCCTAGGGGGAACGTTTTGTTTAGGCGAAAAAACTCGGGAAGAAAAAATGGAATTATCTTTGCAGACGTTGATCCTGTTGCCGATTGGTCTGGGTCTTTTGGGCTTTATCGAGCCTTGCACCATCGGTGGGCATTTGCTGTTTATAGAGACGCAGAATCAGCGAAGTCGGCGCGAGAAAATATCGGCGCTGGGGATATTCATTTTGTCGCGCTCGGTCATTGCTGGCCTGTTCGGGCTGTTTATCGCCATGGTTGGACAGGCGCTGATCGGGGTGCAGACCGGCATCTGGCTGGTGTTTGGCTCTATCTATCTGGTGATTGGGCTGGCGTTTTTATTCGGGCATGCGGGCTTGATCAAGCGGCGGATCAGCCTGACGCCGCAACAGTGGAAATCGGCGCGTAATCCGCTGGTTATGGGGCTGGCTTTTGGGTTGAATATTCCGGCCTGTGCCGCGCCGATCCTGTTTGGGTTGCTGGGGCTGGCAGCGACCAGTGGCACGGCGGCGGTCGGGTTTGTGATGATGTTTTTGTTCGGGCTGTTTTTATCGGCTCCGCTGGTGGCATTCGCGTTCGTGCCGCGATTTGCACGCGCGCTCGAGGCGTTCGGGGCCAAGCTGAAGGGGATGCGCTGGATCATCGGGCTGATTTTTGTGCTGCTGGGAATTTGGTCGATTTGGTTTGGGCTGTTTGTTGATCCGCAAAACTGGACCGGGAATTGAGCGCCCGTGGCTGATTTGATGCCAGCGCCTGAGCCTCGGGCTGAACCTATGTCGCAAAAAAGCCGCTTCAAACATGTGGCGATTGCCGGGATCACCTTTCAGGCAGGCTCGTCGGCGATTGATTCAAGCACCATCATGTCGGCGCTGGTATTTCAGCTCACAGGCAACCCGATTTTGGTTGGCGCGGTGACCGCAATTCTGCGGTTTGGCTGGTTATTTCCGCAACTGATCGTTGGCTATTTGGCGCAGCATGGCGGCTCCAGCATGCGGTATTATGTGATTGGCGCGTTTGGGCGCGCGCTGGCGATGGGGCTGATGGCGCTGGTTCTGGCGCTCGGCTCTGGCTGGAATATGGGGGTTCTGGCGGGTTTTGTGATGGTGATCTGGACGGTATACGCCTTTGTCAGCGGTATCGTTGGCGTGCCTTATAATGACATTGTTGCGCGCTCGGTCGCGCCGAATTTGCGCAGTCGATTGCTGGCGACGCGGTTTTTTGGCGGAGGGCTGCTGGCGCTGGTGGTGGTTGGTTTTGCTGATCGACTGGTGACCACACTGGCGTTTCCGCTGTCTTACGCGGCGATTGTCGCGATGGCGGCGGGCTTGATGCTGGCCTCGTCGGTTGTGTTCACGGTGATGGGTGAGCCGGTTAGTGCGGGCGAGAAAATCGCCGCGAAATCCCAAAAACCCACATTCTTTCAATACCTGAAAGAAGGGGTTGGGGTGTTTCGCAATGATCTGACCTTTCGCAAGTTCGTCTATGCGCAATGGTGTGGGGGTGCGGTGTTGATGGCGATGCCGTTTTACGTGGTTCAGGCCGCGCATAGTGGGGTTGATTTGGTCGATATTGCATGGCTGATGGGGGCGCAAACCACGGGTGCGTTGCTCTCCAATGTGCTTTGGGGCTGGTGGGGTGACCGTCTTGGCAAGGTGAGCCTGCTCAGGGGGATTGCGCTTGGCCGCATTGTGCCTCCGGCGATTGCGTTGGCCAGCGGTTTGGGTTTGTTCGCGGGTGGCGGCGAGATGTTTTACGTTTATCTGGCGGTATTTTTCGTGCTTGGGGCGTTGGCAAACGGGCTGACGATTGCGGTTATCGGCTTTTTGATGGAAATCTCGCCGGATGACCGGCGTCCGGCCTATAGTGGATATTTCAACGCCATCACCGCTCCGGCGTTTTTGCTGCCGTTGCTGGCGGGGCTGTTGGCGGCGTTGGTTGGGCTTGGAGTGGTGTTTTTGTTGGCGATGATTGCCGCCGTGATGCAGGTTTATTTCCTGCTGAGAATAGATGTGTCCGGGGCCTCGGCCTGACTTGCCCTTTCGGACCTGCGCAGCTTGGCCTCGCGTCGGGCGATATAAAGCGTGGACGAGATGATCACCGCCGCGCCGATCCAAGTGGGGCCGTCGATGGTTTCGGAAAACAGGAAATAGGCACCAATGCCGATCATCACCAATCTGAGATAGGCGATCGGGGCCAAAAGCGCTGCTTCGGCGTAGCGATAGGCCTGAATATCGGCAAAGCCCCGCACCACGCTGGTCACGACCAAAATGGCGACCCCCGCCCAGATCATCGGGCTTGTTGGCACGGACCAAACCGGCATGGCGATGGGCAGCGTGACGATCACGGTGATTACTACCGACGAGAAATAGGTCGACAGCACCCCGTCCGCATTGGCCAGATTTCGCGACAGCGTAAGGGCGATGGCAAACAGGGCTGACGAGCCAAGGGCCGTGAGCATCGCGGGATGAAACCCTTCAAAACCGGGGCGCAGGATCACCAGCGCGCCGACAAATCCCATCAATATGGCAATGATCCGCCTTGGGCCGACGCGTTCTTTATGGACGATTACCCCGAGGATTGTGGCAAATATCGGGGCGGTGAAAAACAGCACGGTCGCGGTGGTTAGCGGGATGTGCATCAGCGTGTAAAAGCCAAGGTTGGTTGACGCGCCGATCAGGATGCCGCGCAGCAAATGCAGGCCGGGGCGCGAGAATTTGAGCTGTTTGCGCAGGCGCGAGAACAAGATCAGGCCGATCACGATCAACAAGGTGGTGATCCCGGCGCGAAACATCACCGCCATGCGGCTGTCGAGTTCTACAACCACGCCGCGCACCGAAAGCGCCATCAAGCTGGCGGCGAAGACCGACACGAACGCCCAGAAAATCCCGCGTCCATTGTCGCGGATGGGGGCCGGAGGGATCGGGGCGGCGGTTGGGCCGGTCACGAAAATCGGGGTTGGCGGTGGTGCAGGCATGATCGGGCCTTTGAGTGGTGAAGGTAAGCGTATGCGTTAGGATGCCGGATAATGTCCGGTTTGGGG
>CAYPUW010000144.1:4873-6040 GCA_964413925.1 uncultured Rhodobacter sp.
GGTAGTCTGGGAGGTTCGTGCGGGCTTGTCCAGATGGTGCATGATGTGACGCGACGTTGAAAACCCTCGACCAGCCGCATGAGCGCGACATTCGGGGCGTTCCCCTTTTGAGGCAAGCGCGTTAACAAGGCGTAAAATCGCCACCAACCAACAGGAGCTTTTATGTCAGACGCCAGCCAAGAGGATCAAAAACAGCGTGCGAGTGCGTGGTTTCGCAAGCTGCGCGACCAGATCGTGACGGCGTTTGAGGCGCTGGAGGACAGCCAGAGCAGCGGGCCGTTTGCGCATCTGCCAGCGGGGCGCTTTGAGGTTAGCACGACGGTGCGCGATGCGGGGGCTGGCGTTGACGCGGGTGGCGGTTTGATGTCGGTGATGCGCGCAGGGCGCGTGTTTGAAAAAGTCGGCGTGAATGTGTCGACGGTTTACGGCACCCTTGGCGCGCGCGCAGTTGCGGCGATGGCGGCGCGAAAGGGCTTGGCGGGGATGGCCGATGATCCGCGGTTTTGGGCCAGCGGGGTCTCGCTGGTGGCGCATATGCAAAACCCGCATACCCCCTCTGTTCATCTCAATACCCGCATGTTCTGGACCCCGCATGGGCAGTGGTTTGGTGGTGGTACTGACCTTAATCCGTGCATCGAGTATGACGAGGATACCGCCGATTTTCATCGGGTTTTGAGGACGTATTGCGACCCCCACGGCGCGGCGCTTTATCCGCGTTTCAAGGAGTGGGCCGACGAGTATTTCTATGTTCCCCATCGCGGCCGCGCGCGCGGTGTTGGCGGTATTTTCTTTGATGATTATAATAGCGGCGATTGGGAGGCCGATTTTGCCTTTACCCAAGATGTAGGCCGCGCGTTCTTACCGGCGTTTTTGCCAATCACTAACCGGCGGCGAGACATGGCTTGGGATGAGGCCGACAAGGATAAGCAGTTGATCCATCGCGGTTTATATGCAGAATATAATCTGGTTTATGACCGTGGCACCAAGTTTGGGCTGGAGACGGGGCACGACGCCAATGCCGTGCTGATGAGCCTGCCACCGATGGTTAAGTGGGTGTGATGCGGTGCGGTTTGTACCGTGGGAAGCGGATTGTGGTTGCTTCGAGATCAAGGGGGATCTGGTGTTCCAGATGTGACAGATGAAAACAACTTTCCGGTATATTTTCGC
>CAYPUW010000145.1:0-6019 GCA_964413925.1 uncultured Rhodobacter sp.
GGTGCAAATGTATGGTGGTCAAGGCATCAGCCAAGACACACCTCTGGCAAAACAATGGACCCATGTGCGCACCTTGCGGCTGGCAGATGGGCCGGATGCGGTCCACCGGATGCAGGTCGCGCGGGCGGAACTGAAGAAATATACTCAGGAAAAGATTTGATGGCGCTGCCTGAGAAAATGCACGCGGTGTTGTTGAAGGAGGGTGGCTATTCCTCCAGCGGCGAGGTTAGCCCGACGCTGGAGAATATTGGCAAGTTTCTGGAGCGTGCCGAAATTGACCTGCCGCGCCTGAAGCCGGGACAGGTGCTGATCCGGGTGATAATGGCCAGCGTTAATCCTTCTGACACCATATTCGTGCAAGGCTATTACGGACAACCTCGGGTCAAAGGCGCACCGGCTGGATTTGAAGGCGTCGGTCAGGTGGTGGCTGGCAAGGGGCTTTATGCGACCTATCTGAAGGGCAAGCGCGTGTCGTTTGTCGCAGGACCAAATGGCTCTGGCGCTTGGGCTGAATATGCGGTTGCCGATGCGTCGGGGGTGATCCCTTTGCGCAAAGACGTGCGCGACGAGGACGGGGCGGCGATGATCGTCAACCCGCTGACGGCGTCGGCTATGGTGGATATGGTGCCTGAAGGGGGCGCGTTTATTGCCACCGGGGGGGCCAGCCAGTTGGGCAAATTGATGGCCGGATTGGCGCGCTCAACCGGACGTCGCCTGATCGCGGTTGCGCGTCGCGACGAGCCGCTCGCCCATCTTAAATCGCTGGGGGCGACGCATGCGCTTAATGAGCGAAGCGAAAGTTTTCAGGCGGATATTGCCGCTGCGATCAAGGCCGAAAACCCGACCGTGATGCTCGACGCCGTTGCCGGATCGGTATCCGCGCGGATATTTAACGCCATGCCAAAAGACAGCCGTTGGGTGATTTATGGTAAGCTCGCATCGGAACTGCCGGAAATTCAGGAACCCGGCAAGCTGATTTTCATGCGCCAACATATCGAGGGCTTTTGGCTGGTCACTTGGATGTCACGCACGCCATTTTTGCGAAAACTCAAAACTATCAAGGCGGTGCAGGCGCGGTTTGCCTCGGGTCAGTGGAAAACCGACATCGCCGCGCATGTAAACTTACGCAACGTCATGGCCGAATTACCGGCGGCATTGGCCCAACCGGACGGAAAAGTCGTTATTACTTGCAATCAAGGTTAACAAACCACGCCGGAACCAACAGTTCCGGCCACCAATACAGAGCCGATTAACGGCCAGGGAGGAAAATTTGGAGACCCTGCAACTGTTCGTCAGCGGACTTGCAAACGGCTGTGTCTATGGCCTGATCGCACTCGGGTTCGTGCTGATTTATAAGGCGACCGAGGCGGTCAATTTCGCTCAGGGCGATTTTATGATGATCGGCGCGTTTATCACGCTCGGCTTGACCAACGCGGGCTATATGGGCCTGCCGTTCTGGCTTGCCGCCCCGTTGGCCATCGCCATCATGGGCGTGCTTGGCTATTTGCTCGACTACCTGATACTCAGACATTTATTCGGCCAAAGCCAGACCGCCGTTGTGATCCTGACCATCGCCATCGGCTTTGTTTTACGCTTCATTGCTGGTGCGATTTGGGGCCACGAACCGCAAACCCTTGAAAGCCCGCTCGCCGTTGGCGATTTCCGACTTGGCGGTGTTGTGCTCGGGTTTGCCGATGTCGCGGTGATTGTCGTCACCTTCTTGCTCACGTTTTTCCTTTATCAGTTTTTCCATCGCACCAAGCTTGGCTTGGCCATGCAAGCCGCCAGTCAGAACCAGATGGCGGCCTATTATATGGGCATTCCGGTGCGCCGCGTTCAGGGGTTGATCTGGGGTTTGGCGGGCATGGTCGCCGGGGTTGCGGGCATCTTGTTTGCCTCCCAAGGTGCGATTGATCCCAATGTGGGCCTGATCGGCATCAAGGCCTTCGCCGCCGCCGTGATCGGCGGGTTTGGCAGCCTTCCCGGAGCACTCGCGGGCGGGATAATCGTCGGGGTTATCGAGCCGTTTGCCTCGCGCTATCTACCGGCGGGATATTCGCAAATCGCACCTTATGCCCTGTTGCTATTCGTACTGATTTTCCGCCCCAACGGTCTGTTTTCTCAGGTCAGAACCAAGAAAGTATAGGCGATGCGCATCCAGTTCAAAACCTCTTACGAGCATGACATCCGCCTGTTTCCTGATTGGTGGAGCTTTGCCGTTTATGGTACTCTGATTGTGCTGGCACTTGCGCTGCCTTATCTGTTGGACGACTTTTATATCGGCGAGACCACCAATGTTTTGATCTGGGCAATCGCCGGGCTTGGGCTGATGGTTTTGACCGGGCAAACCGGGCAAGTCAGCCTTGGGCATGCGGCGTTTTTGGCCCTTGGTTGTTACAGCACGGTTATCTTGATGGAAGTTGGCGTGCCGTTCATTGTCGCCTTTCCGCTGGCGGGTATCATCACCGGTGTTGTTGGCATGATCATCGCCATTCCCGCGCTGCGCATGCACGGCGTTTATCTGGCCATCGCCACCATCGCTTTGTCGATCCTCGCCGACGATATCATCGTGCTATTGGAGCCGTGGACCAACGGTGTGAGCGGGAAATTTGCCCCGACAATCGATATTTTCGGCTTTGGGATCGAACGTTGGAGCCAGCCGGGAAGGTTTTACTATCTGGTACTGGCGGTCACGATCATCTGCACGCTGTTTTACCGCAACCTGCTGCGTTCACCCCTTGGCCGCGCCTTTGCCGCCGTGCGCGATAGCGAGGTTTCGGCTATGGCGATGGGCATCAATATCGCGCGCACCAAGGCGATCAGCTTTGGTATTTCCTGCGCCATCACCGGCCTTGGCGGCGCGTTGATGGGGTTTTATGCGGGGGCGTTCAACAACGAAACCTTCTCGCTGGTGATCTCGATCAGCCTGTTGATGATGATCGTAATCGGCGGGCTTGGCTCGATCCACGGCGCATTTTTCGGGGCGTTCGTGATCGCCTTTCTGCCCCAAGGTCTGTCGATCCTCAAAGACAGTGTCGGTGGCGGCTCGGTCGCCATTCCGGGGTTGGAGACCGGGGTATTTGGCATGATCCTGATCCTGTTTATTCTGTTTGAGCCGATGGGGATATATGGCCGCTGGATGAAAATACGCATCTGGTTTGAGCTGTTCCCGTTTGCGCGCAAAGACATGTTCAAACGCCAGAAATCCTATCTCAAAACGGAGCGTCTCAGATGAGCCTGCTTGAGGTTGAAAATGCCACCCTGAAATTTGGCGGTGTGGTGGCGGTCAATGATCTGAGCTTCAGCGTTAAGGAGGGCGAGGTTTACGCGATTGTTGGCCCCAACGGCGCAGGAAAATCGACGGTTTTTAATTTGATTTCAAGGTTTTACGACCCGTTCGCGGGCAGCATCCACTTTGACGGGGTAAATCTTCTTGATCTGAAACCGCATCAGATCGCAACCCACGGCATTGGCCGAACGTTCCAGAATATCGAGCTGTTTGAGCATGCTTCGGTGTTGCAAAACCTGCTGGTCGGGCGGCACCGGCATCGCAAAACCACCATGATTGAGGAGCTGTTTTTCACCCCGCGCGTGCGCCGTGCCGAGCATGCAAACCGCGAGGCGGTCGAGCGGGTAATCGACTTTCTCGACCTGCAACCCTATCGCAACAAAATGATCGCGGGCCTGCCTTACGGGGTGCGCAAAGTGGTCGAGCTTGGCCGCGCGCTGGCCTCGGGTCCGCGCCTTTTATTGCTGGACGAACCCGCCTCTGGTCTCAGCGTCGAAGAGACCCAAGACATGCGGTTCTGGATTGATGATATTCGCAAAGAGATGGGCATCACGGTCTTGATGGTCGAGCATGACATGGGGCTGGTCTCCAGCGTCTGCGACCGGGTTTTGGCCTTGGCGGACGGGGCGAAACTGGCCGAAGGCACGCCTGCCGAAGTGCAAGAAAACCCGGCGGTGATCGAGGCTTATCTGGGTACGGGGGCGGTTTGATGGGTGCTGAAACCTTGCTTGAAATCAAGAACCTTGAGAGCTTTTATGGCCCGATCATGGCCATTCGCGGCGTCAGCCTGAGTGTGGCCAAAGGCCAGATCGTGACGGTTTTGGGGGCCAATGGCGCGGGTAAATCGACGCTTTTGAAAACCATTTCCGGCATTATGGACCCGGAAAAGGGCCAGATCATCTTTGAAGGCCACGAAATTCAGGGGCTGGAGCCGCATGTAATCGTCAAACGCGGCATCGTGCATGTCCCTGAAGGGCGCGAGGTTTTCCCGTTGTTGACGGTCGACCAGAACCTGTCGCTTGGCGCTTATACCCGCAGCGACAAGGTCGAAATCGAGCGTGACCGGCAGATGGTTTTTGATTATTTTCCGATTTTGGCAGAGCGTCGCGGCCAAGAGGCGGGCACGCTTTCGGGTGGTCAGCAACAGATGCTGGCGATTGGGCGCGGCCTGATGTTGCGGCCCAAGATTATGCTGCTGGACGAGCCGTCACTTGGCCTCTCGCCGCTTCTGGTGCAGGAAATATTCGCTATTCTTGCGCGTCTGAACAAAGATCAGGGCGTGACTATGATGCTGGTTGAACAAAATGCGGGCGTCGCACTGGATCTCGCGGATATGGGTTATGTGATGGAGATCGGGCGCATCGTGATGGACGGCACCGCCGAGCGCCTCGCTCAAAGCGATGATATCAAAGCATTTTATCTTGGCCATCAGGAGCAGGGCCAGCGCGGCGAGCGGCGCTGGAAGCGAAAGAAAACCTGGAGATGAGCGCATGAATGTCCAGAACCCAAACCCGCAAGTTACCATTGACGGCGTGCGCTACAACGCAGAGGCGGGCCTGCGACCTGCCCTTGTGGATGGCTGCGACACCGCCGTCAAACTGTTCGCCGCCCGCTGCGCCGAGCTTGGCCCGCGCACCGCTCATCGCGAAAAAGACCTCGGCATCTGGAAATCATATTCCTGGGCGGATTACTGGAACCACGCCAAATGGATCGGCCTTGGTCTACGCGCGCTCGGCCTTGAGCGCGGCCAAGTGGTGTCGATATTGTCCGAAGACCGGCGCGAATGGGCTTACGCCGACCTTGGAATCCAATGCGTCGGGGCCATTGCTTCGGGCGTTTACACCACCGACAGCGCCAGCCAGCTTGAATATCTTTTGCGCGATAGCGACAGCCAGTTTTTGATCCTTGAGGATGACGAGCAACTCGACAAGTTTCTGGAAATCGCCGATCAGGCCAAACAGGTCAAAAAGGTCATCATATTGGAGCGTGAAGGCCTGCATGAACTCGATGACGCGCGCTTTATGTTCATGGACGAGTTGCTGGCCCAAGGTCAGGCGTTTGAAAGTGAAAACCCCGACCTGTTTCAGGCCGAGATCGACAAATCGAAACCCCAAGATACCGGCCTGTTAATCTATACCTCCGGCACCACCGGCGCGCCCAAAGGGGCGATGCTCAGTCAGGAAAACATCATCGGCGCGATTGAGGCCGGTGCGCGCGCCCTGCCCGCATTCGCCCATGACGAGCAGCTCTGCTTCTTGCCGCTTTGCCATATTTTAGAGCGCGACATCTCGATCTATTTCCCGCTCGCCGCCAAGGCCACCGTCAATTTTGCCGAAAGCCCAGAGACGGTTTTTGACAACATGCAAGAGGTCTCACCGACGATTTTCACCGCCGTTCCGCGAGTGTGGGAGAAAATTTATTCGCGGGTATTGGTCTTGTCACAAGAGGCAACCTGGATTGGCCGCGCGGCTTTTAACCTGGCCTTGAAAGCCGGGGCAAAGCGCGCGAAATTCGCCATGAGCGCCAAACCCGTGCCGCCGTTGGTTGCGGCTCAATACGCCCTGTGGAATTTTCTGGTGCTTAGGAATTTGCGCCGGATGCTGGGCATGGATCGCTTGCGGCGCGGCACAACGGGGGCGGCTCCGATATCGCCCGAGCTGTTGAAATGGTACTGGTCGATTGGCGTACCACTGATCGAAGGTTACGGCATGACCGAAAACGCGGGCCTTT
>CAYPUW010000146.1:0-6013 GCA_964413925.1 uncultured Rhodobacter sp.
TGGGCCTATTGTTATTTGCCGGCGCGCTGCATGTAAAACTCGGCGATTTACGCCAACAAGCGCGCGTGGTCGCCCTGACGGCCACCATCGGCGTCGGCCTCTCGACGTTGGTTGCGGGGGTTGGATTTTCGCTGGTTACCGGCATTCCCATCATGGTCGCGCTGATATTCGGTGCGCTGATTTCGCCAACCGATCCGGTCGCCGTGCTCGGGGTTTTGCGCGACGCCAATTTACAAAAATCGCTTGAAACCAAGATCGCAGGTGAAAGCCTGTTCAATGACGGGGTAGGCTACGTGGTTTTTCTGGTGCTGGTCGGCCTGTCATTTCCCGAGACCGGCGGCGCGACCGGCGTGCTGGAAACGCTCCGTCTGTTCACACAAGAGTTCGTCGGCGGCGCCCTGCTTGGCGCGGGTCTCGGCTGGCTGACGTTTCAGGTGATGAAGCGCATTGACGATTATGCGCTGGAAGTTTTGATCTCGCTCGGCCTGGCCTTTGGCGGCTATGAACTGGCGGTCACGCTGCATATGTCCGGCCCGATCATGGCCGTTGTCGCTGGTTTGTTCATTGGTGATGTAGGCATGAAGCACGGAATGTCGGAGCAAACCCGCGATTATCTGGACGCATTTTGGAAACTGATCGACGAAATATTGAACGCAATTCTGTTCCTGATGATCGGCATCGAAGTGCTCGCGCTGGCGTTCTCCATGGATGCAATTCGCGCCGGAATTTGGGCGATTGGCTTGTCGTTGCTGGCGCGACTCGTGGCCGTGGCCTTGCCGGTTTTGCTGCTGAAACCATTTCGAAATTTCTCGCGTGGCGTGATCCCGATTATGACATGGGGAGGGCTTAAGGGCGGAATTTCGGTGGCCCTCGCGCTTTCGCTACCCGAAAGCGAATATAAACCGCTGATCCTGACCGCCACCTATATCGTCGTGTTGTTTTCGATCATCTTTCAGGGTCTCACGGTCGCCCCCTTGGCCCGCCGGATCGGGCGCGCGCCGGAGTTGCTGTGATGCGCGACAATTTTCGGCTTTTTAACCTTTGCCCCATCGGTTAAGACGCCCATATACCACAAACGAGGATCACCGTGACGGACGACACGATCATAGACCGCTGCGAGGCCAAGGGCCTGCGGATGACGGGGCAACGCCGGATTATCGCGCAGGTGCTGGACGACGCGCGCGACCATCCCGATGTCGAGGAGATTTATGCGCGCGCCTCTAAGATCGACACGGCGATTTCGCTGGCGACGGTTTACCGCACCGTCAAGCTTTTCGACGAGGTCGGGATCGTGGACCGGCTGGAGTTCGGCGACGGGCGCGCGCGCTATGAGGATGCGGATCGGGACCACCACGACCATCTGTTTGATCTGCGCACCGGCGCGGTGATCGAGTTTGTCGAGCCGGAGATTGAAGCACTGCAAGAAAAAATCGCCCAAAAGCTGGGATATCGGCTGATGGGGCATAAAATGGAGCTGTTCGGCGTCCCTCTGGACGACGCGAAGCCAAGCAAAGACACATAAAGGTCAGAGAAAATGAGTGCAATAATCGACATCTTCGCCCGCGAAATTCTCGACAGCCGGGGCAATCCGACCGTTGAGGTTGACGTAACGCTCGAAAACGGAACGCAGTCGCGCGCGGCGGTCCCTTCGGGGGCCTCAACTGGCGCGCATGAAGCGGTCGAGCTTCGCGATGGCGATGCAACTCGTTACGGCGGCAAAGGGGTTTTAAAAGCGGTCGAGGCCGTGAATGGTGAGATCGCCGAAAGCCTACTTGGCGTCGAAGTCGGCGACCAAGTGGCAATTGATGACGCGATGATCGACCTTGACGGTACCCCCAACAAGGCGCGCCTCGGGGCCAATGCCATTCTTGGCGTCTCGCTCGCGGTGGCAAAAGCGGCGGCGATTTACGCCACACAACCGCTTTATCGCTATGTGGGCGGCACCTCGGCGCGGGTGTTGCCGGTGCCGATGATGAACATCATCAATGGCGGCGAACATGCCGATAACCCGATTGATATTCAGGAATTCATGATCATGCCGGTGTCGGCAGATACGGTTGCCGACGCGGTTCGCATGGGTTCCGAGATATTTCACACCCTGAAGGGCGAGCTGTCCGCCGCCGGTCTGAACACCGGAATTGGCGATGAGGGCGGGTTCGCGCCGAACCTTAGCTCCACAACTGATGCGCTTGATTTCATTATGAAATCCATTGAAAAAGCGGGGTATAAACCGGGTGAGGATATTCATCTGGCGATGGATTGCGCCGCCACCGAATATTATCAGGACGGCAAATATCACATGAAGGGCGAGGGCAAAATCCTGACCTCGGAGGAGAACGCGGCCTATCTGGCGGACCTCGCAGCCCAATATCCGATCATCTCGATCGAGGACGGCATGTCCGAGGATGACTGGGCCGGCTGGAAGGTTCTGACCGACCTGCTGGGCGACAAGGTTCAGCTTGTGGGCGATGATCTGTTCGTCACCAATCCCGTGCGGATTGCCAAGGGTATCGATGAAGGCTGCGCCAATTCTCTGCTGGTCAAGGTCAACCAGATCGGCACGCTGACCGAAACACTCGCGGCTGTCGAAATGGCCCATAGAGCCGGGTTCACCTGCGTGATGTCGCACCGCTCCGGCGAGACCGAGGACACGACCATTGCCGATCTGGCCGTGGCCACCAATTGCGGCCAGATTAAAACCGGCTCGCTTGCGCGCACCGACCGACTGGCGAAATACAACCAGCTCATTCGCATTGAAGAGGATCTCGGCGAAAGCGCGCAATATGCGGGCCGCTCGGTCCTGCGCTGATCTATCTGGGTAGACTAATCCGCCCCCCGCTCATGGGTTTGGCAATGCCGGTGGTGCCGGGGGCCGACAGGCTCTGGCGGTTTTTCACCCGCACCGCGAGATAGGCAAAAGCTTGGGCCTCCAGCATGTCCCCGTCCATGCCCGCTTTGTCGATATCTTCAACAGGCATGGGCAGATCGTGGCGCAGCAATGCCATCAGATGGGTGTTCTTGCGACCCCCACCACAGACCAGAACCTTGACGGGTTGAGTGGGCAATCCATTGACCGCCCGCACGACACTGGCAACAGAGGCAGCGGCCAAAGTGGCCAGACCATCAAGGTCGCTCAGATGTTTTACCGCATCCCCAAGCCCGACAAAGGTGGTTCTGTCCAGAGACTTAGGCGGCGTCTGATCAAAATATGGATGGCGCATAAACCCTTCGACGACTTCGAGGTCGGCGTGACCCAAGGCGGCCATTGCTCCGCCATAATCACAGGCCAGCCCTGTGCGAGCCTGCACCAAATCATCCATCAACGCATTGGCCGGTCCGGTATCAAACGCCAACAGAGCGTGATCTTGGTCGGGGTTTTCCGCCTCGGGATCGACGAAAGTCAGGTTACCAACCCCGCCGAGATTGAGAAAACAAGCCCGCCCGAGATTAAATCGGCGCGCCAAAGCGAAATGGTAAAATGGGGCCAAAGGCGCGCCCTGCCCGCCCGCCTCCACATCTTTGGTGCGAAAATCCCACGCCACGGAAAGGCCAAGCGCGCGCGCAAGCATTGCGCCGTCACCGACCTGATGCGTTCTGTGGTCTGCGGGATCATGGGCGAGCGTTTGGCCGTGAAACCCCACCAAAGCCGCGCCGTCAAACCGCGAAATCAGATGTTGGTGTGCCTCACGAATTACCACCTCGGCCTCGACCACACCCTCGCCGCCCGGCCATTGACCCTGCGCGGCGGCGATTATCTGCTTTTCGCGCGCATCATAGGGGCGAAATCCGGTCGCACCAAACTCAAACACCTCGACCCCGTCGGTCAGGATCATCGCGCCATCGACCCCGTCCATAGATGTGCCGGACATACATCCCAGCGCCCAAATTGCGTCTTGTTCGGCCATGACCCTTCCCTTTCCTGCCCCTTTGTTTATAGAGGCTGCAAACCAAACGCCAATGGACAAACCAGATGACTTATCACCCAAAATCCGATTTTCTGCACGAGATGCAAACCCGTGGATTTCTGGCCGACTGCACCGATTTTCAGGGGTTGGATGACGCACTAATGGCTGGGGTTACACCGGCCTATATCGGGTTTGACGCCACGGCCAAATCCTTGCATGTGGGCAGCTTGATCCAGATCATGATGTTTCGCTGGCTGCAAAAAACTGGACATAAACCGCTGGTTTTGATGGGGGGCGGGACGACCAAAGTAGGTGATCCCAGCTTTCGTGCCGATGAGCGACCGTTGCTGACGCAAGAGCAGATTGACGCCAATATTACCGGGATCAAACAGGTTTTCTCAAACTACGTGCGGTTCGGAGATGACGCCACTGGTGCGGTGATGGTTAACAATGATGAATGGCTCAGCGGGCTGAATTACCTTGAGTTTCTGCGCGATATAGGCCGCCATTTCTCGGTCAACCGGATGCTCAGCTTTGAAAGTGTTAAAAGCCGACTTGATCGCGAGCAGTCGCTCAGCTTTCTTGAGTTTAACTATATGATCCTGCAAGCCTATGATTTCATGGAGCTTAACCGGCGTTATGGCTGTCGCTTCCAGATGGGTGGCTCTGACCAATGGGGCAATATAGTTAACGGCATTGACCTCACTCGGCGGGTTTTGGATGGCGAAGTCTTTGGCCTGACCAGCCAGCTTCTGACCACCTCTGACGGTAAGAAAATGGGGAAATCTGCCAATGGCGCGGTTTGGCTTAACGCCGAGATGTGTGCGCCTTACGAGTTCTGGCAGTTTTGGCGCAACACCACTGACGCCGATGTTGGCCGGTTTTTGAAGCTCTATACCGAGCTGCCGGTTGATGAATGTGACCGCCTCGGCGCACTTGAAGGGGCCGAGATTAACGAGGCCAAGGTTCGGCTGGCCAACGAGGTAACCGCGCTCACGCATGGGGCGGATGCAGCCAAAGCTGCCGAGGCCACTTCGCGCGAGGTGTTTGAAAAAGGCGGCGTTGGCGATGATTTGCCGACCACGCGGCTTGCTGCCAGCGAAATCTCGGGCGACGGGCTGTCGATTGTGCAAGCTTTGGTCAAGGCTGGGCTGGCGTCTTCTGGCAAGGACGCCAAACGCCTGATTGCTGATGGTGGCGCGCGCCTCAACGATCAAACGGTGAGCGATAGCGGGTTTATGATTTCGCCGGGCGCTCTTGGCGCGACCGTCAAGCTGTCAGCCGGTAAAAAACGCCACGCCTTGCTCGGCATCAAATGAGTGCGGGGGACCGCGACCAACGGTCCCCGCGCCTGTTATATGGCGGTTCTATTTGCCGGTCATCCAGTCGCCATTGGGGTAAAACGCCTGAAAGGCGAAGGCAAACATCACGTCATGGGGCAGATCATTGCCGTTGGCATCCCTGACCCGGATCGTGCCCACGTTTTTACCTTTTGAAATCTGGCGCGTATCAAGGGCCGAGGCCTGCCCGGATTTCCAAGTGATCGTCACCCCGCCTTCGGTCAGTTGTTCGACCTTTTGCAGCCGGTCCATGGGCCAAGCCTTGTTGCCAACTTTGACCACCCGCATCAAGGGCGGGATACCAAACGGAGGCAGCTCGCCACTATAAAGGAACGGGCGCGCCGAGCTGTCATAACCCGCGTAGGGGTTGCTGCCATAAGGGCGGTTGGCTTTAGGCTCATCCATCACCAAGGCATTGGGATTGCGGGCTTTATACTCGCCCCAACTCTCCATCCAACTAACAATCTGGGTCAACTGATCGCCGGTATGATCGCCAACAATCCCCTCGCCAATCGCCTGCTGCCACCAGCTTTCGGTCTGGCGGTCATACATGATCATATCGGAGTTTCGCAGCTTGCCCGAGACCCCAAAGGTCAGGATTTTGCCGTTAAGCTTGCCTTCAAACACCAGTGCCGAGTTGCACAGCGGGCAAAAAGTGATCGTCACATTGCGACCGTCAATCACATCATTAACAATCTCGTGCCATGTGAGATAGCGGATCGGATAGGCGCGCGGGATTTTGCCCTCAAGCTCCAGCGTCATCACCGG
>CAYPUW010000147.1:0-5995 GCA_964413925.1 uncultured Rhodobacter sp.
AAACCCCCGACAAAACCCCCGACAAAACCCCCGACAAAATGTCGGACCCTATAACATCAGAAGAATTAAAGGACGCGGCTGGACGCCGCGACGGGGATAAAGTGCCTGATGGTCACCGGGCGGAACAAATCCGGCTATTGTCGCAATGGACAACGCAGCACGGCTATTCAGCGGCAAGGGACATGCTGGAAGCGTGGCAGGCTGAGAAAAGGAAAGGGGGCGGCGAATGAGCGGAATTGTGATGGTGGCGCTGGCGGTGGAACTGGTGCTGTTGCAATCGCTGCTGGGCTGGCGCTGGACGCTGGCTTTGCTGGTGCCGCTGGTGGTGCTGGTGTTGCGCCGCCCGATCATGTCGGCGCTGCTGGTGATGGCCACGATTGCGTGACCGGGCCGAACGGGGGATGAACGGGGGATGAACGGGGCGGGCACAAAAAAGCCCCCCGTGCCGGTATGGGGCAGGGGGGGCAGGTGGCCCAGCCTTGCAAAGAGGCAGGCAGGGAGGCAAGCGTTTACCAGAACCATCGCTTGCGCGGCGGCGTGGCTGAAACGGGTTGCAGCTCTGGCAGGAACAGGACGGGCGACATTTTCGGATCATCGAGATTGAGCAGCTCGGCAAGATCGTCGCCCCATTCCTCGCGCTTTGTCGTCGGGATCGGCGCGTGCCAGTCGTATTCAGGCTTGGACAACTGGAAATGCGCGCCGTCGAAAAACCGCTCGTCCTTCCAGTCGCGGTCATTGTCCCAGTCGCCGCCCCAGATGATCGGCACCGACATGTTTTTCGCGGCGGCGCGGAACGCCTTGGCAACCGTCACCATCGGCGGAATGCGATCAACGATCACGTCGCCATCAATGATCGGGTAACAATCGACCGCATATCCGGTCAGGTGCGCGCTGTTCATGGTCTTGCTGCGCCCGCTTTCGAACAGGTATTTCTGCCGATCGATGGTGCGTCGGCCTTCGGTCACGACAAAATCGCAATCGGAAAGTTGCAGCGCGGTTGCGGCCACCGCGATCAGGTGCGGGTGAACCCCGTTCATGCTTTTCAGCGAACGGGCGGAAAATCGAAAATCGTTCATGACGTGGTGCCTTTTCTGGTGGCTGATGTTGGGGCCGGTTCCGGGTGCTGGATGAACTGGCCGGGGGAGAGTTTCGACAACTCGGAGGCGCGTTCCGGGCCGATCACGCGGCGGGCGGTATCCAAATCTACGTGATCCATGAGACGCATCCAAAACGACGTCTCCACCTGTGACCGGATCTGAGCGTGAACGGCGGCTGGCCGCTGGCCCAGGATCAGCATTCCGAAACCGCGATGGCGACCTTGAAACATGACGCGCTCAAGGTTCGGCGTCGTGCTGGCCAGATAGGCCGGAGCTTCGTCGCAGATAATGAAGATTGGTCGATCCGTCTGACTTGCCGCCCATGCCGCATAGATCATTGGCACCGCCTCGGCAGGGTTGGCGCTGGATAGCGTCACACCTGACGCGCCTTCGTAGAGCGCGGCGGCGGCGTCGGCGGCGCGTGCATGACCATCGGTCGCCATCGGATCAATGACCACGACGCGCCGACCTTTCAGCAAAGGCTTGATCGACTTTTGCGCCAGCGTGGTTTTGCCTGAGCCGCGCCCGCCCCAAATGGCGGTGACACCGGTTGGATTGATCTGTATCATGCGACAGCCTCAAACTTTTCAGTATCGACAGGCGGAGCGGTCTTGCCTTCGGCGCTGGCCTTGACGATCTGGACGCAGGCAACGCCATGCAGCGCGACGGCTGCCAATTGACCGAAGAACGTACTTTCCGCGCTCAGGATCATCTTGGCCAGCGCCGGGTTGCTGGAGATGAGCGCGTAGGCCGCATCCGCTGCGATCATCCCGCCTTCGGACTGTGCCTGACTGCCCAAATCGCAGGGATAACCGGTGCGCGCCTGCACCATGCCGCCGACCATCGCGTGAAGCGTCTGCCATTGCTGTTGCCACGCGCCCAGCGGCATGAGCTGGATCACGTTCGCCAGCTCGGGGCCGGGGGCAGGGGCGTCGGCGCGCGTCGATTTGAATTCAGGTGCGGCGGGGGCAGCAACCGAAAACAGATCGAGCGGGATTTGAACGCCGGGGCCGGAACTCGGGACTGAGGCGACGAACTGTTCAAGCGGTTCATTCATCGTCGTTGCCCCCTAGAATTATGCCGTCGAACCATCCGCGCCGCTTTGGCGCAGGCGGCGGCGCGCTGAGCGGGCGCGTGACGGGCGTTTCAGGTGCATCGGGTGGGTCGGGTGGCAAGGGCGGCGAATTCGGCGCACAGGGCGGCGCAGCGCGGCGCTTCTGTGCCAGCAAAGCGGAATATTCCGCCTCATATTGCGTCCAGTCGATTTCTGCGCCCAAAGCGCGCTCAAATGCGGTTCGGCAATGTGCCGGGATATGAGATCGACCGGCGCGCCACGAATGGACCGTTTTGTAATTGCGCTGCACCGCGCGCGCCACATCGGACCATTTCGGGCAGTTGAGCGCGTGAGCCGCGCGAATAACTTCGATCATCAGGGCCACCATCTGTTGCGGTAGGTATCATGATACCCCACAAAATAGGACATGTGAATCTGCAAAATGGCGAACAGGACCGGTCAACACCATGAAATTAGACGTTTCATGGAATTGCCAGGGCAACTCTGGCGGCTCAGGATCGACGGCACATTGCCGCGACTGGCGCGGCCTCAACCTCGGGAACCTCAAACCATGAACAAAACCTTCGTGAACACCTTTCTGGCCGTGATGATCGGCGGTCTTGCCGTTGAATTTCTGGTCAACCGCACGCCTGTTGGCGACATCGTGAGCCGCTGACGCGCGCGCAATCAACGCACCGGAAAACCAAGCGGAGAACGCAAAATGAATGCACAAAATTCGAACACGCTGCGGGCGAGAAACCGGGGCGGTCGCAAAATTCGGGTTGCCCAGCCGTCGCCCGAATTCCTGAGCCAAGCGCGGCTGAGGCGGCACACGCGCGTCAACACGCGCCCGGTTGAAATCCAGATGAACCTTGCGGGCGGTCGCTCGCAAATCAAGCTGGACACCGGGCCTCAGACCTACCGGGCCATCCCGTTCATGATTACGAACGATGTGGCCATCGCCGGTGAGACCACGCTGACTGATGGCCTGCACGTGGTCGATACCGCGTTCATTTCCAAATACATCAGCAATGCCAAGCTGAGCGCGAACGGCGCGCCGATGCAGGATTTGAGCGTTGATGAACTGATCCAGCGCAACGCCTTTCATGGGCAGAGCTTCGGCAACGGCGTGACCGGCTTTCATTTTCCGGGGCCGAACATGTATCACAGTGTGAAGGTGCGTGACGCCTTCGCGCTCGGCACGGCGAACATGCGGGCGCTGAAATTGGAGCTGACCCAAACGGCGGCTTTCAATCCGGTGACGATGGAAATCCGGTGCGTGCCTCACTATGTGCTGGAAGCGCGCCCGACCGGATTTGTGACCACAACTGAGCGCGTGACAGAGAGCTTCGCGGCCATCGGCAAGCACACGTTCACCGACCTGACCGATGCCGATGACATGGAAAATTTCTGGCTGATCGGCAGCGGTATTACCGATCTGAAAGTTGAAGTGGATGGCGAAGTGCTGATCGACTGCAACCGCCATGAATACAATGCCATGCTCATTGCCGATGGCCGCGACCCTGCTGCCGTGGGCGATAACTGGTTTGTGGATTTTCACAGCGACGGCGAACCGCGCAGCCTCGCGGCGCTCGATCTGCCCGCCGAACTGAGGCGCGGCGCGGCGGTCAAGATCGACCTGACCACGACCGCAGCGAATACGGCGGTTGAATTCCTGACCACTCACGCGGGCCTCTACAAGAACATCCGTTGAGATGTTCAAAGGGACCGGCGGCGCTACTATCCAGTAGCGCCGCGACCACAGACGGCGGGGGCGGATCATGAGCGCAGACGGTTTCATCTTCGGGCCACTGGACGCAGGCGGAAAATATGCGCGGTCGCGCGGCGCGTTTGATGGCGTGATCGGCTTTGCCGATGGCCTCAGCTCGGCGGTAAATTCATTCGAGCGCGTGACCGGTGGTCTGTCCAACATCAGTCAGGACGTGGCGTCGGGCATCGGTGCCCAGGACAAAGTGAGGCTGGATCGAGCGCAGCGCGAACAGGACTTGTTCTTGCAGAAACTGAAGGTTCAGCGTGGCGATAACCGATTTGTTTACCTCACGGTTGCCGCGGCGGCGGTGGCGGTGATCCTGATTTTCAAGTGAGGACTGAACGGAATGGCAGGAGCAACACCTTTTCAGCTTTCGGCAGCGGTGAACCCGGTATCGGGCACCGGGTCGGACATATTCGACAAGCGCAGCTCGTTTGACTTCGGCGGCATCGCGCTTGGCGATGGCGCGGGAAACAGTTGGGTTTCAGGGCTGGTGCGCGACGTTACCGTGGGGGTCATTGTCGCGCTGCTGGCGCGCGCGGCGTGGAAGTACATGAAATGATCCAAGCGCGGCTCACAGATCAGCCGATTGCGCCGGAGCTGCTCGCGCAACTGGACGCGCCAGAGGCGGCGGGCGCGGGCGAAGTATCGGCACGCGCCGATACAATGTCGATTATCGCAACGGATGGTGGCAAGCTGATCGGTTACGCGGTGATCGGTCGGGACGCCGGGGGCATCGTCGCGGTGTATTACGCGCGCGCCTTGGTCCCGGTCCTCGGGCCGATGGTGATGAAGCAATTCTTCGGCGCGGCGGCGATCCTTGGCGACCCGGTGCGCGTCCACACCGAACGGCTGGAAGCGATGGCGCGGGCGTTCGGTGCCAATGTGGTCATTGACGGGATCGACGCGGACGGCGTGCCGGTGGGGGTGTTCGGCTGATGAGCAGCAAGAGCGCGGAACAGGTCACGGACAAAACAACAAACCTCGCGATTGACCGGCGCGCGGTGCAGGAGCAGGGCAACCAAATTCTCGACAGCATCGTTTACGACAGCAGCCCGGAGGCGGTGCAGTCGCTCATGCGCGGCCTCACGGCAAGCTGGCAATCGTCGGTCAAGGCGAACAGCCTGAACCTGCTGGACATTCTGAACCTCGGGCAATCAGTTTTGCAGCTCGCGGATAAATCCCAGATCGAAATGGGCAAGACGGCATACCAGACGCTCAGAAATGGAATGCAGCAATTCGAAGCGATGGTGCGGCAGGGCAATCTTGTCGTTGATCTGGCGGACAATCTGGCGCAAAAATCGCTCGACACGGCAGGGCAGGCAATTGACGTTGTGGCGTCGGTCAAGACGGCTGATTTTCAAAGCAGCATGAAAACGCTCACGGTTGCCATTCTGGCGTTCTCGCTGGGCGCGATCTATCTGACAAGGAAGGCGGGATAATGAGAAAATCTATCGGCGCATATGATCCTGAAGCATGGCTTCAGGAATTCACGCTCGGGCCGTGGGAAAGAGCGCGGTTGCCGCCCGGCGAGGAAAATATCGCGCTTGTCGAAAACGGGTCAGTGCCTGCGGTGCAGATCATCGCAGACGGCAGGCCGATCATGCTTCCGGTAGGATCGAGCCTGCCGGCACCGGGGTTTATGCGCTACATTCGCAACCCGTACTCGCATCAAATCACCGTCAACCTGTTGTTCGGCCAGCCGATCAATGCGCGATCCTCGTTCCCGGCGTCGGTCATGAGATCGTGGGGCGAATTGCGAAGTCAGGCGACCGTCAAGAACACGACGAACAGCGCCGCCGGTGAATATCGCGGCATGATGATCTTTTCCGGGCGCAACGAATACAAAGGCAAGTTTGTCAGCTCACCGGCCTTCAATTTCCAGATTGTTCCGGGCGGCAATGTCGGGTTTCTGGACACAAAACCGGCGGGGATGTTGTGGAATACGCTTCAAGCGTATCACTCGAACGGCGCTGTGAACACGGACCTGACCATCATTGAGGCCGCCCATACTGCCGCCGATCTGGCGGCATGGCAGGCGGCAGAACCGTGGCGGGCCCCCCCCGCGAGGGG